>CAKPCM010000022.1 GCA_934141615.1 uncultured Bacilli bacterium | reverse complement strand
TGAAAAAGGCCTTTCAAAAACAAGAAAGAGCTTCGTTAATAAATTAGCTAACTTATCTAAGGAATATAGTAAGATTAATGATAACTATTTTGAAGAGTTAGAAGAACTTTTAATTAATGCGGATATTGGTGTTAATACCGTTATGGATTTCATGGATAAATTGCAGGAAAGAGTTAGTAAAGAAAAGATTACAAATCCAGAAGAATTAACCGAGATAATAGTTGATGAATTATTTATAATATACGTAAATGATGACATTTTAACTAACAAAATTAATTATAATCCAAACGGGCCAACGGTTATTTTGTTTGTTGGGGTAAATGGTGTTGGTAAAACAACAACCATTGCAAAACTTGCTTCAAAATTTAAAAAAGATGGCAAGAAAGTACTTTTAGTTGCAGCAGATACCTTTCGTGCTGGAGCAAAAGAACAGTTAGAATCATGGGGAGAAAAAATAGGTTGCAAGGTTGTAAAAGATGATAATACAAAAGATCCTGCAAGTGTTGTTTATAAAGGATTAGAAAAGGCTGTGCAAGATAAATATGATATGGTTTTAATTGATACAGCAGGTAGACTTCAAAACAAAGTTAACTTAATGAAAGAGTTAGAAAAAATAAATAATGTTGGAAGTAGGATAATAGAAGGTGCACCACATGAAACATTCTTAGTAGTAGATGCAACAACTGGTCAAAATGGTATTAGTCAAGCTAAATCATTTAAGGAAATTACTAACTTAACTGGCATAGTATTAACAAAGTTAGATGGAACTGCAAAGGGCGGAATCGTTCTTGCAATAAAAGATGAAGTAGGAGTTCCGGTAAGATATATTGGTTTAGGTGAAAAAGAAGAAGATTTGCAAGACTTTGACATAGAAAAATATATATATGGTTTATTTAAGGATATGATGTAGTATGAACGAAAGAGATTATTTAATTATTTTATACGACTATTATGGTGATTTATTAAGTGATGATAATAGAAGGTATTTTGAAGATTATTACTTTGATAATTTGTCACTTGCAGAAATAGCGCAAAATGATAATGTAAGTAGAAATAACGTTCATAAGCACTTAAAAAGTTGTGAAGAAAAAATATTGTTCTATGAAGAAAAACTAGGTTTATATAAAAAAGATAAATTGTTAAAGCAGAAAATTAAGGACATAAAAGACGTAAATGTACGTAAACTAATAGAAGATATATTGAAATAAAATTAAAACGTGGTATAATTAATTTAGAATAAAAATAATAAAAAGGAGTTAATGATAAATGGCAACTAAAAAAGATACAGCAAAAAAGACTACTAAAAAAAGTGCTAATCCAGTTGGAAGACCAAGAAAAAAATATGGTGCTGAAACATTAATGGATAACAAAAAAAGCTTTAAAGTAAACAATAATAACATTGTTTTTGATAAGTATGCAGATGCACTTATATTAATGGCAGTAATACTTATAGTGGCATGCATAGTTTTATATTTAGCAATTAAGTAGTATTATGACTCATCAAAACTGGACTTAGGTCTGGTTTTTTTGTATAATTAAAAAAGGTGATAGATATGTTTGAAAGTTTAACTGAAAAATTAGAAAATGCTATAAATAAGATAAAAGGTTATGGAACCATAACAGAAGATAACATAAGTGATGCTATGCGTGAGGTAAGACTTGCACTATTGGAAGCAGACGTTAACTATAAAGTAGTAAAAGAATTTACTAATAAAGTAAAAGAAAAGGCGCTTGGTGAAGAAGTTAAAAAGTCTTTAAAACCAGGGGATGTATTCTTAAAAATATTAAAGGATGAATTATTAGAATTACTAGGTGATGGAAATTCTAATCTTGATTTATCTTCTAATCCTAGCATAATAATGCTAGTTGGTCTTCAAGGTAGTGGTAAAACAACAACGATTGGAAAACTAGCTAATTTACTTAGAAAGAAAAAAAGTAAAAAGCCTATTTTAATCGCAGCAGATGTATACCGTCCAGCAGCAATAGACCAATTAAAACAACTTGGACGTGAACTTAACATAGAAGTTTATGAAGAAGGACAAAACGATGCTGTTAAAATTGCAGAAAACGGAGTTAATTATGCTAAAGAAAAAGGTTATGATCTAGTCTTAATTGATACGGCTGGACGTCTTCACGTAGATGAGAAGTTGATGGATGAACTTAAAAGCATAAATGAAAAAGTAAGTCCAAGTGAGATAATTTTAGTAATAGATGCGATGATAGGACAAGATGCTATAAACGTTATAAATGGTTTTAATGATAAACTTCCTCTTACTGGAACAATATTAACAAAGATGGATGGTGATACCAAAGGCGGTGTTGCCCTTTCTGCAAGACATTTAACAGGCGTTCCAATTAAGTTTATTGGTACATCTGAAAAGTTAGATGGTTTAACTGAATTTGATCCAGAAAGAATGGTTTCTAGAATCTTAGGTAATGGTGACATTATGTCAATCATTGAAAAGGCTGAAAGCGTAATTGATGAAAAAGAAGCTATGACAACTGCTAAGAAAATGCAAGCAGGGAAGATGGACTTGGAAGACTTTTTATCTCAATTAAGGCAAATAAAAAAACTAGGACCTCTTGAGAATTTACTTAAATTACTTCCAGGAGCTAGAAAGATGGGGCTTAACAACATAAGTATAGACCCTAAGCAATTTGCAAGGTTAGAAGCCATTATATCTTCTATGACTATAAAAGAAAGGAAAAATCCAGATATAATAAAGTCATCTAGAAAACAAAGAATAGCAAATGGTAGTGGTACTAGCGTGCAAGAAGTTAACAAACTATTAAATCAGTTTGATCAAATGAAGAAAATGATGAAGATGATGAAAAACGGCAACTTTAAAATGCCTTTTTAGTGAATAATTAAACTATAACCTATTCAAACATTTAAATGTCTCATACTATAAAGTAGGTAAGGGGGATTTAAATGTTTTTTAATAATAACAAATGTTGTCAAAACGCATGGCAACAAGAATGCTGCATGAGTCAAGATCCATGTGGATGTGATCCAATAGTAGAACAACCAATAGAAAGATGCATAGAAAGAAATATATGTCATAAGGTTGAACACGTATGTCCTATTCATACAAAAATAATAAACAATCATATAATAGAACACACTTATAGACCAGAATATACTTGTTCTGAAGAAAACACAGTAACTAACATAGATCCAGGCTGCTGCGGACAAAACTTCTAAAGGAGATAGGAAATATCTTCTTTTTCTATGCGTAAAAATAAATATAAATAATTACTTAAAATATGTTATAATTAAGTTAGTTTGAATTTTAGGAGATAAAAAGATGGCAAAAGATAATAATTTAACTGCAATATATAAAATTTTAGAAAATAAAATAATGAATTCTTCAGAATATAATAAGTTTTTACACGACGTTATAACGAAGGAAACACTTGGTATTAAAACTGATAAAAGTGAAGATTTAGAACAATTACTATATAATTTGACGAAATTTAATTTAGATGATTTATCAGACGTTTTTAATAATGAAAATTCACCTTGGTATGAAGAGCGTTTTCACGAATTTATTACTGTTGCTACAAAAGATGAAGATATTATGCAGACAATTATTAATAATGGAATTATAGAAACTAAGTATGGTAATCCAGAAAGAAGAAAGATAAATGATTATACATTAAATGATATGATGTTTAAAATACTTCAAGGAGTATTCTCTTCAGAAGTGCTTCTTTTATCCGTTAGTGATAAAAACGCTTTAAAATACAGATTCGATGTTATAAAAGAAGATGAAATGAATTTTGATGATTTCAAACAATTAATTGAAAAAATATATGCAGATTCCAAAGATTTAAACGACATAGAAAGAGTAAAAGATGTATTAAAAGCTAACGTTGGTGAGTTAAAACCGTACATATTAGCAGGTATTCAAAAGCAAATAAATGAAATTTCAAATTCTAAAGATGGAAATTTCAAAGAATTTGATGAACTTTATAAAACGTTAGTTAATGATGTATTGGAAATTGATAAAGCAAAAACTATGTAAAAAAATGTAAAATAACTTGATATTTTAATGACACTTGTTATATACTATGATTAGGGAAGGTGATATTAGTGATTTATCCATCAATTGATAAACTACTTACAAAGGTTGGTTCTAAGTACTTACTTGTTCATGTTGCAGCAAGAAGAGCTAAAGAAATAGCAGAAACTGGACATTTACAAATGCCAGAATCAAAATATAAGTGTTCTAAGAACATTGGTAGAGCACTAGAAGAAGTGATGGAAGACTTAATACAAGTAAAATAGTATTATGTTTTTTTTCTTATACGGAGGTATTTTATGAAAATACTAAAATTTAAAAAACAATCAAAAGATAAATATAAGTTATATTTAGATAATAATAGTGATATAACTTTATATGAAGATGTAATAATAAAAAACAATCTTTTAATAACAAAAGAAATATCAGATGAATTACTAGGAACTTTAAAAAAACAAAATAACGATATGTATGCTTACACGTTGGCATTAGGTTATATCTCGGTTAAAATGAGAAGTATAAAAGAAATAAATGATTATCTAATAAAAAAAGGTTTTAATAATTTAGTAGCAAACAAAGTATCAGAAAAACTTATTAAAGAAGGCTATTTAAATGATTTAAAATATGCAAAGTCATTCATTAACGATAGTATGAATTTAACAAATAAAGGACCTCAAAAAATTAAGATGGAGTTAGTAAAGTATGGGGTTAATAAAGATATAATTGAAAGTGAAATAGCACTAATAGATCAAAAAAAAGTAGAAGAAAAGTTAAATAAGCTAATTGATAAGGAACTAAAAATTAAAAAGGGTAGTCAAAATGCTATTAAAATAAAACTAATCAATCACTTTGTTAATTTGGGATATTCTAAAGATTTAGTAACAAGTATATTGACGGGTAAAGAAATATCATCAGATAAATCAAAACTTAAAAAGGATTATGCAAAACTATATAATAAGTATAAAGTAAAATATAGCGAGCAAGAACTTTTGTATTTTATATCACAAAAACTATATTCTAAAGGATATACTGCATCTGATATAAAAGAAGTATTAAAAGAAGAAAATTAAAAAAGGCTTAAAATTAAGCCTTTTTTTAGTTACTACTTGATGCAGTAGTTGTAGTAGTTGTTGTCGTTGTAGTTGCATTTTTAATATAACTATTATAATCATTTTTTACTGTCTTATCTTTAATTTTAATGTTATATTTTTTTCTTAATGCAATCATAGCCTTAACGCTTATTGTACTATCATTATCTTTCTTTTCATCAACTAGTTTTTCTTTAATACTATCTTTAGATTTTTTGTAACTTGGTTTATCTTTTTGACCAGTTTTCATAATGATGTGATATCCGTAACTTGTTTCTACTGGAGTAGTAGTGTATTCATCAACGTTAAGTTTGTAAGCAGCAGTTTCAAATGCTTCTTCCATTTCACCTGTGTTAAAGTATCCTAAGTCTCCACCTTTACTTTTAGTTTGATCATCATCAGAATATTTCTTTGCAAGTTTATCAAAGTCTTCGCCTTTTTTAAGCTTAGCAATAATTTCTTCTGCCTTTTTCTTAGCTTCTTCTTTTTTAGCTTCCTTTTCTTCATCAGTTGCAGAATCATCAGTTTCTGTTGATATTAAAATATGTTTAGCAGAAATATCACCAACTATTTTTTCATCATAGTATTTTTTCATTTCTTTTTCTGTTAAAGTTTCTTTAATATAATCTTCGGTAACTGAAGTTAACTTACTGTTTTTAATTAATAATTCCTTTAACTGTGCATCATCACTAATACCATTATATTGTAAGAATTGATCGTATTGGTCACCATATGTTTTCTTATAATTTTCAATGGTACTTTTTGCGGACTTTTCCATTTCGTCAGTTGTTTTATATTCTTTATCTAGAATGTATTCATCGATTAAGTTAATTGCAACTTGTTCACCACTTTGACTTTTAAGCTCTTTATATAGTTCGTTTGCTGTTATTGTTTTACCATCAACTTGAACAACTATATCATCACCATTTTTAGTCTTGGTATTTTTTGTGCTTACACCAATTAATACTATTAATAGTATGGCAATTATAATTACACCACCAACTATTATTTGTTCTAAAGATAAGTTATTAAACCATCTTTTAAACTTTGAATCCTTTTTTTCTTTTTTAAGTTTTGCTTCGTAAGTATCAACTACTTTAGGAACTTTAACTTCTTTTTTTACAGTTTCTTTTTTAGCAGGAGCTTTTTTTGCAGTTTTAACTGTTTTTTTAGTTTCACTCTTTTTTACTTGAGTGCTTTTTTTTGCAGTTTTAGTGCTCTTACTAGCAGTAGTTTTTTTATCTGAAGCGTTTTTCTTTTCTGCCATTATTTAATCTTCCTCCTATCAATGTACTTATATATCATAACAAATTATATGCTAAAACACAACTTTTTGAAGAAAGATAATCACACATTTTATACTATTACCATAAAATACTTTGAAAAGACAAAAAGGAGGAATGAAATATGGGAAACAATTATGCATCCGGAGCTGGAATTATATTAGTATTATTCATCTTATTAGTAATCATCATAGGTGCTTACGTTTAGTATAAAAAAAAGGAGGTTTAAACTATGGCATGTTGCGGAACAACAACTACAACTAACACTTGCAACCCATGTGGCGGAGCAAGAAAAGGAAGTGGATTCTTACTAGTAATAGTACTTTATATC
Source organism: uncultured Bacilli bacterium (assembly GCA_934141615.1). Classification (GTDB taxonomy): domain Bacteria; phylum Bacillota_I; class Bacilli_A; order RF39; family UBA660; genus Aphodocola. Next base: position 9,288 of record CAKPCM010000022.1, on the reverse strand, counting down.
CTACTTGCTATAATAGTTGGTTCGTTTGTATGCTAAAGGAAGCTTTTAAAAGCTTCTTTTTTCTTTTATTGTTAATTTTAAAAAAACAGGATAAAATAAAGATATAAGTGGGTGGAGGTGATACTTTCCATGTTAACTATTAAAATTGGTAATAAAAAAATAAAATTATTGAATTGGATTATATTTATATTATTTCTAATATTTATAATATACGTTATTGGAAGTCTTATATTTTTACTTCCTATGTTTAAAACTACTTATGAAGATAAAATAACCACTAGTAATTATTCAATTGATACTAAAACAATTTATAAAAATAAATTTTTATCATGTATAACAAAAGAGGAATATACCATAACTTCTAAAGATAAATTAATTAATAAGTATCTTAAAGAAGAACTTATAAAAGATGGATTTAAAAAGAAAGGCAATTTACTAGTTAGGAAAACAAAAAGTACATCATCTTGTAAGATAAAAATAAAAGAATATGAAAAAAGTAAAAGAAAAGGATACGTAACTTATAAATTAAATGGTAAGGAAAAAATAGAATTAAATTATGGTGATTATTATAATGACGAATACGTGACTTTTAAAATTAATAACAAGAAATGTAATTATATTACGGTTAGTACTAATTTAAACGTTAAGAAAACGGGTGATTACGTAATATTATACAATCTTAAAAACAAATATTATTTAGCAAGAAAAATAAGCGTTGTTGATAAAGAAAAACCGGTAATTAATATCTTGGGTGATGAGGTAGAAGAAATTGATTTTTCATCAAAATACAAAGAACCTGGTTTTACTGCATTTGATAATTATGATGGTGATATAAAAAATAAAGTAAAGGTAAATGGTAAAGTTAATACAAAACGCTCTGGAACTTATAAGTTAACGTATAAGGTCTCTGATTCAAGCGGAAATACTGATGAAAAAACAAGAACGGTAATTGTAAAGGATAAAACACAAAGTACTATAAAAAGTCCCGAAATAAAAGTATTAAATGGAATTACGTATGTTAATGGTATTTTACTTGTAAATAAAACTTATCATTTACCAAAAAACTATGATCCAAAGGTAAACAAAGAAGCCTTAAAAAACTTAAAGAAAATGCAGGCTGATGCTAAAGCTTTAGGACTTAGCATACCACTTGTTTCTGGATATAGATCATATGAAACGCAAGAAAAACTTCATAATAAATATGTAAAAAAAGATGGTGAGGAAGTAGCTAACACGTACTCTGCAAAACCAGGTGAGTCAGAACATCAAACAGGACTTGCCTTTGATATAGGAAGTGTAGATAGATCTTTTGCAAATACGGTAGAAGCTAAATGGATTAGTGAAAATGCATATTTATACGGTTTTATAGTAAGATACCCAAAAGGTAAGACTGATATTACTGGCTATATATATGAGCCTTGGCACGTGAGGTATTTAGGAGAAAAAACAGCAAAGGATGTTTATCTAAGTGGTCTTACACTAGAAGAGTATTTAGGGGTAAATTAAAAAGAAGCGACTATGCTTCTTTTATCTTGTTATATACTTCCTTTGGATCCTTAATTAAGTTAGTATCTTTAACTAATTTAACTGGATGATTATTTTTATAATGTGGCTTAATATGCAAATGATAGTGTTTTACTTCTTGGATGCTACCATTATTTTGAAGTAGCGTAAAACCATCACAACCTAATTTCTCTCTTAACATATCCATTAATTTTTTAGCAGTTTCATATATATGAAGTAAAGTATCACTTGGTATATCATATATATCTTTATAATGCTTTTTAGGTATGATTAAGGTATGGCCATCACTATCTGGATTAATGTCTAAATAAGCAAGACAAATATCATCTTCATATACTTTCATACTTGGAATATCTCCATTAACTATTTTACAGAATATACAATCTTTCATTTTTTCACCTCTATTATTATTCTATCATAAAATGTTAGTTAGAATTCAAAAATATTTTGTATATTATCATTTATATTGAAATAAAATATAAATGATAATATATTAATTGACATTATATAAATTGATATGATATATTGTGGGTTAGAGAACTCATACTACTAGTCGGTTTAGGACGTTAGGATAGGTTTTTATTAAGAATTATCCCTAGTAGAAGAGTTCTTTTTTATGCTTTTATTGGTGTATTTCTCTAAATTTTTGTTAAATTTATGCATTTAAACACCTTCTTTCGGGCTGATATTATATATTTTGATAATAAAAATATTTGTCGAATAATGATAGATTATGATAATAATAGCAGAATACTATTTAAGAAATTTATTTGTGAATCTAATAAAAATAAAAAATAACTTTATAAAGCAAAGAATTCTTTGCTTTTTTTTTGAGTATATCTATAAAAAATCATTAAAAAGTGATAAAATATAAAGGCAGGAGTTGATTTTATGTTAGAAATAAAAGATTTAACTGTTAAGGTTGAAAATAAAATAGTATTAAATAAATTTAACTTAACTATAAATGATGGTGAAGTTCACGTAATAATGGGACCTAATGGTGTTGGTAAATCAACCCTTACCAAAGTTATTATGAATGATTTGAATTACAAAGTTTTAAACGGGGATATATTATATAATGGAAAAAGCATACTTAAACTTACAACCGATGAAAGAGCAAGATTAGGTATTTTTCTTGCTATGCAAAATCCGCCAGAGATAAATGGTGTTACTAACTCTGATTTCTTAAGAACGGCCTTGTCAAGTAAAGAAGGTAAAAACGTTAATTTATATTCGTTTATTAAAAAAATTGATAAAGCTAAAGATGATTTAAAAATGCCTGATGAAATGGTTCATAGAAGCGTTAATAAGGGATTTTCTGGTGGTGAGAGAAAGAAAAACGAAATACTTCAGATGCTTATGCTAGAACCATCATTCATTATGCTAGATGAAATAGATTCAGGTGTGGATGTTGATGCATTAAAAATAGTTTCTGAAAATATTAATAAATATAAAGAAAATAACAAAAATTCATCGTACTTAATTATTACCCATTATACGCATTTATTAAAATATGTTAAACCATCTTTTGTTCACGTTGTAAAAGATGGCCATATAGTTAAAACAGGAGGCTATCAATTAGCACAAGAAATTGAAAATAATGGATTTAACTTCGAAAAAGTAGTGATAGAAGCATCCACTAAGGGTGAAGATAGTGAATAGGATAGTAGTAGGAAGCGGTAATAATATTGAAAAAATATTGGATGATAAAGTAGTAATTGATATAAGAGAAGATACTAACCTTTTAATTGATAATAACAAGTATGAAACGTATGAAATAAATGTTAATGATGCAAATGTAAACATACTTTTTATAGAAGAAAACGTGAAAAAAACAAACGTTTTAATAAACGTAAATAAAGGATTTGTAACGTTAAACATGGTAAGCTATAATCCATCTGATAGAAAGATAGAAGTTAATTTAAACGAATGTTTTTCAGACGTAAAAATCTGTAATTCTGTTATTGCAATTAATAAAGTTTTGTGTCATGTTAAGGTTAATCATAATGCTAAAAACACTACAAGTTCCATTTATAATAATGGTATAACTAAAGAAGATGGTACTATTAAATTTGATGTTGTAAGTTTTGCACCAAAGTGTGCTTCTATAAGCAAGATTAATCAAGATAGCAAGATAATTACGTTAAATGATGTAAATGAAAATGAGATAAACCCAGTTTTATTAATAGATTCATTTGATGCAGAGGCACGTCATGCAGCTTTTATTGGCAATTTTAAGGAAGAAGAGTTATTTTATTTAAAAAGTAGGGGACTTAATAGAAAAGATTCTGAAGACTTACTTATTAATGGCTTGCTTATTGGAACACTTGATATATGTTTTGATGAAAAAGAAAAGTTAAAAAAGAAATTAAAAGAAGAATGGAGGTGATTTTTTATGGATTATAAAAAAGATTTTCCAATGCTAAATAAAGGTCTTGTTTATTTAGATAATAGTGCAACTACGTTTAAACCTAAATGCGTAATAGATGAAGTTTCTGGGTATTACTCATCTTACTCAGCTAACGCTCACAGAGGAGATTACAACATAAGTCAAATAGTTGATGATAAGTTAAATAACGTAAGAGAAGAAACTAAAAAGTTTATTAATGCAGAAAAAGCATGCGAAATAGTTTTTACATCTGGTGCAACAGAAAGTTTAAACTTTATAATTAAGGGATTTTTAAAGGATTATTTAAAGTCTGGTGATGAAATATTAACAACTAAGTCAGAACACGCATCTTTAATACTTCCTTTGTTTGATATAACTAGCAAAAATGGAGCGGTAATTAATTACATAGATTTAAATCCTGATTTAACCGTTAGCATGGAAAACGTAAAAAAGAAAATAACAAAGAAGACAAAAGCAATTGTTTTATCACACGTAACTAACGTAATAGGAGATATAAGACCAATTAAAGAAATATGTGAGTATGCTCATAAAACAGGAATAATAGTTATAGTAGATGGAGCACAAAGCGTTCCTCACGAAAAGGTTGATGTAAGAGATTTAGACGTTGACTTCTTAAGCTTTTCAGCGCATAAGATGTTAGGGCCAACTGGAGTTGGGGTTTTATATGGTAAAGAAAAGTACTTGAACCTAGTTAAACCTTTAATAGAAGGAGGAGGAATGAACGCTTTCTTTGATAGTTTAGGAAACACCCAGTATAAAGAATTACCAGAAAAATTAGAAGCAGGTACCCAAAATCTAGCGGGTATATTTGGATTTGGAAAAGCAATTAGTTACATAAACATGGTAGGAATAGATAACATACATAAAAAAGAAATAGAATTAAAAAAATATATGGTAGATAAAATGTCTAAGCTAAAGAACATAACCATATATAATAAAGATATAGAAAACGGAATAGTAACGTTTAATGTGAAAGGTGTTTTTGCACAAGATGTTGCAGCATACTTAAATAAATCTGGTATATGTGTTAGGGTAGGAAATCATTGTGCTAAGATATTATCAGAAGTATTGGGCGTTAAAAACACTTGTAGAGCAAGCCTTTACTTTTATAATACAAAAGAAGACATAGATAAGTTAGTAGAAAAGTTAGATAACGATAATATATTATACGAATCATTATAATGGAGGTTATTATGGACGAACATTTAAAAAGAAGTATTATGATAGAGCATTATCAAAACCCATTAAATAAAGGTATTGGTGATACTTCGGGATATAAAACTGTTAATATGAATAGTAAAACTTGTATTGATAATTTGGACTTTGCATTAAAGATAGAAGATGGTATAATAATGGACGTTAAATTTGATGGTGAAGCATGTGCTATATCAACTTCATCCGCGTCCATAATGACCGAATTATTAAAGGGTAAAACCATTAAGGAAGCAGAAGAAATAATTAATAATTATGAAAATATGATAGAAGAAAGACCATATGATAAAGACGTTTTAGGTGAAGCTAATTGTTATGATGAAATATATAAACAGCCAAATAGAAAAAAGTGCGCACTTCTTCCATATGAAGGTGTTAAGAAAATTTTAGAAGGAGACAAATAATTATGAAATTGCTAACAAGTAAAAAAATGAAGTTGCAAAAAGAAGAAATCAAGGACAAAAACTATGCTTGTAGCATTGCCATATTAAAAACGGATGGCAAGCGCCTTAATGTGTTAAATTATAGGAATGCAATATGCACTATAGAAAATGATGTTGCAACAGACGTATTATTAGAAAAAAAACCACAATATAAGGTTTGTATTGGATTAAATGCTATTAGAAAAGCATACGAAGAAGGTCAAATTACTAATAATGAAAAATTTTGCTATTCTGCATATGATGCTAATGATATGTTTCCAAGCTTAAAAAATATGAAAACAGATGATGATAAAAGAGAGTTTTTAAAAAATTATAACAGAAGAAATAAAACGACATTATATTGGAGCTTCTTAGATGAGGATGAAATTAAAGAAGTAGATAAAATAGTTAAGGAAAACGAACAAATTTATCCACGTAGTATTTATTAGACAAAGGACTGATTAGATGAAAACATTATCAAAAGGAATAGATAGAGAAAAGGTAGAAATAATATCAAAACTTAAAAATGAACCGGATTGGATGACTAAGTTTAGACTTGATTCTTATGATGTTTTTAAGTCGAAAAAAATGCCTTCCTGGGGGCCTGATATAAATATTAACCTAGATGATATTACGTATTATAAGAAAGTATTTGACGATATAAAAGATAACTGGGATAATTTAGAAAAAGACGTTAAAGAAACATTTGAAGACATAGGGCTTATAAAAGCAGAAGAAGAGTATTTAGGCGGAGTACACGTACAATATGAATCAGAAGGATTATATAGTAATATGCTTAAAGAATTAAAAGATAAAAACGTTATCTTTTTAGACACTGATACAGCGTTAAAAAAGTATCCTGATTTATTTAAGAAATACTTTGGAAAGTTAGTTAAAAATGATGATAATAAGTTTGCTTCATTAAATTCTGCTGTATGGTCTGGTGGTACGTTTATTTATGTACCTCCAAATACTAAGTTAGATAGACCATTACAAAGTTACTTTAGAATAGAATCTAAAGATATGGGACAATTTGAAAGAACGTTAATAATAGTAGATGAAGGAAGCGATTTACATTATATAGAAGGATGCACAGCACCTACTTATTCATCTGACTCTCTTCATGCTGCAGTAGTTGAAATATACGTTGAAAAAAATGCTAAATGTAGATATACAACGATTCAAAACTGGTCTAATAACGTGTATAATTTAGTTACCAAAAGAGCCTTAGTTGAAGAAGGCGGAACAATGGAATGGGTCGATGGAAACATAGGCTCAAAACTTACGATGAAGTATCCAGCCTGCATTTTAAAAGGAGATTATGCAAAAGGAAATTGTACAACAATTGCTCTTGCAGATAATGGTCAAATTCAAGATACGGGCGCTAAAATGATACACCTTGGAAAGCATACTAAAAGTAATATTTTATCTAAATCAATTGGTAGAAATGGTGGGAATGCATCATATAGAGGCTTAGTTAAGATTACTAAAAATGCTAAGTATTCATCAGCTAACGTTAAGTGTGATACAATACTTTTAGATGAGTTATCAAAAAGTGATACGTTTCCAACAAATATTTGTGAAAATAAAACAAGTTCATTAGAACATGAAGCTACCGTTTCCAAAATAGATCCTAATCAGTTATTTTATTTAATGACTAGAGGTCTAGATGAAAATAAAGCAACCGAACTTCTTATTATGGGATTTATTGATGCTTTTAGAGAGGAGTTGCCTCTTGAGTATGCGGTTGAGTTAAATCAATTGCTTAAAGGTGAAGAGATAAAGGAATGCAAAAGATAATGCATTTCTTTTTTTATATGATATAATTTACCTATAAGGAAAGTGATATAGATGAAAGCAAATTTACATGTTCATACAAACCATTCAGACGGAACAAAAACGGTAAGTGAAATAAATGAATTAGCCCTTAAAAATAACATAGACGTAATAGGAATAACAGACCATGATACATTAAATGCGGCATATGATATAGTAAAATTAGATACGACAGTTAAATTTATACTTGGAGTAGAAGTAAGCTGCAAATACAAAGGTGAAACAATTCATATATTAGGATATTTTAAAGATATTCCTGATAAGAAACTTATTGATTACTTTAAAATTAATGAAGAAAAAAGATTAAATAGATGTCTAAAAATAATAGATAATTTAGATAAATATTACGGAATAAAAATAGACTATGAAGATGTTAAAAAAAGAGCAGATGGGCTTATTGCAAGACCTCATATTGCAGAAGCTATTTGTGATAAAACAGGCTGCACGTTTGATGAAGCATTTGATAAATATATTGGTGATGATAGTAAAGCTTATGTTCCATATGATGTTATATCTTTATCTGATGCAATAAAATTATTAAAAGAAAATAACGCACTAACTGTTTTAGCACACCCAGTTTTAATAAAAAAATTTGATTATAAAGAAATTATAAATATGGGTTTTGACGGAATAGAAGTATATCATCCAAATCAAAGCGATGAATTTTCTGAAGAATTACTAAAGTTAGCGCATAAAAACCATTTAATCATTACTGCTGGTAGTGATTATCATGGTGAAATAATACCAAATAAATTTAATGAATCACTACTTTATGGTGATTATTTAGATGAGTTTTTAAAAGCTTTAAATAAATTGTCGTAAATTGTATTAAAAAATACTAAAAAAGAATTTCTGTAAAAAAGGTTATGCAGAAATTCTTTTTTTGCTTATGCAGAAATTGCATTTTTGCAAGAGAATAACAAAAAATTAAGAAAAATGGTATTTTGATAATAATAATTCTTTCGTGTAAATTGTAAAACGAAAGGAGAGATTATTATGTTAAATCAATTAGTTGTTATAGGAAGATTAACCAGGGATCCTGAGCTTAGAAAAACGGATACTGGAAGAAATGTAACAACCATAACGTTAGCAGTTCCTAGAAGTTATAAAAATTCTAACGGAGAGTATGATACTGATTTTATAGATTGTACTTTATGGAGCAATGTTGCAGAAACAACTACTGAATATTGCCATAAGGGTGATTTGTTAGGTGTAAGAGGAAGAATTCAAACCCGTATGGTAGAAAAGGAAGAAGAAAAAGCAAGACAAGTTACCGAAGTAATCGGTGAACGTGTAACGTTTTTATCTTCTGGACATAAAACCGAAGTAAAAGAAAAGGAAGAGTAACTTCCTTTTTGTTATATTAAAGGAGGATATAATGAATTATTATAAGAAAATAAAAAACGAATTAATAAATAATGAAGTATATAAAAAAGTAAAGGATTATTCAAAAAATAGAAGTGATTTAAATACGTATTATAAAGTTGGTAAATTATTAAATGATGCTGGAAAAAGTTATGGTGAAGGAATTATAAAGAAGTATTCTATGAGATTAGAAATAGATTTAGGGAAGAAATATAACGAAAGAACTCTTAGAAGATTTAGACAGTTCTATAATTTATTTAATAAACAAAAATGGTCTCCACTGGCGACCACTTTGTCTTGGTCTCATTACTGCGAACTTATGGCAATTAAAAATATAAGCAAAATGAAATATTATATAAGGGTAGCAGAAACTCAAAATTTAAGTAAAAGAAAGTTACGAGACCGAATAAAGTCCCATGAATACGAAAGACTAGACGATAAAACAAAAGAAAAACTAATTAATAAAGAAAAGGTTAATGCTGGTGATTTAATAAAGGATCCAATACTTATAAGAAATAA
>CAKPCM010000021.1 GCA_934141615.1 uncultured Bacilli bacterium | reverse complement strand
GATAAAGTTACATATACAGTAGATTTAGTAAATGAAGGAACGATTAATGCTAAGATTGATAAAATAGAAAAAACAGAGTTAACAAGTGAGCAGCAAAAATATTTAATATTTAAGGTAACCGATAAGGATGGAAAAGAAGTAAGTGAAGGCGATATCTTATCAGCTGGAGAAACAAAGAATCTTACAATAACAATAGAGTTTATAAAAGATTTAACTAAGGAGGATTTGCCAACTAGCACAAACACAATATCATTATCATATAAGTTAAATTTTGTACAAACGGATGAGAAAACAACTAGTGCAGGACAGAGTTCTAATACGGATAAAACGTATGCTGTTGGAGATGAGTTTTGTTTAGATAGTGAGTGCTTTTATACAATGAAAGATAATGGAACTACAGTAACAGCACTTGCTAAATATAACTTACTTGTAGGAGATACTGTAGAGTGGGATTGGACTACATATACTCCAACAAAAGTAACTCCGATATCTACGTCAGAAAAAGGATATGGACTTCAAAGTAGTATAGCTGCAAGTTATGATTATCGCAATTCTGGCACCTCAAGTACTATAAAAGGTGGCATAGCATTTGCTAAAGGCGATGAATCAAGGAGTTTGGTTGATGCTTGTGACTTAGCTTATGGATGTTATTATGGGTATTGGGCCGATGATACTACTTACCATGGCTTATTAAGTAAGTATGGAACAGATTATGATGCACGAGTATTTGATAGTAATTCAAATCTTTACAAGCCACTAGAGAATTATAAAAATTATTTAAGAAATACATTAGGAAAAACAAGTGTTGAGATGAGATTAATGACATACGAAGATGCAATTAATTTAGGATGTAATGAGAGATCTTGCACGTCTGCTCCATCGTGGGTATATAGCAATAACTACTGGATTGATTATGCAGAAAGTTACGAGATGATCTGGTATATAACAACAGATGGTACGTTTTTTGATGCGGTATATCAATTTGATGTTCCAGGCCTTTTAGGTCTTCGCCCAGTTATAACCATTTCAAAATCCGATATCTAAATTATTTATAGGGGGTATTTTATATTAATATAATGATTAGAACCTAAAAATGTTCTAATCTTTTTCTTTTACCTTTGCTTTTACTTTGTATATGTTATATAATAAATTATGTTGTGATGATATGTGTCACTTACATAATTTATTATAAAGGAAGGTAAATATGAAAAAGAATTATGTTAAAAGATTATTAGTATTTTTTGTTGTGGTAATAATATTTTCATTAGTATACATACCACTATTTAATGATTTAAAATTTGGCCTTGATTTAAAAGGTGGTTTTGAAGTTTTATATCAAGTAAAAAGAAGTGATGGTAAAAGTTTAAAATCTGATGATTTAAATAGTACTTATGACGTTTTAAAAAGAAACGTAGATTCACTTGGTGTATCAGAGCCTGAAATAACAATAGAAGGAACTGATAGAATAAGGGTAAAGCTTGCTGGTGTAACTGATATAGAAGGAGCTAGAAAAGCTTTATCTAACGTAGCTAACGTATCATTTCGTGATACAGATGACAAGCTTTTGATGGATGCTAGCGTAATTAAAGGTGCCAAACTTTCATATGATGAAAATGGTAAACCTGCTATTTCTTTATCCGTTAAAGATAAGGAAAAGTTCTTGGAGGCTACAACAGAAGTTAGTCAAAAAGAAACTGGTAAAAACGTAATGGTTATATGGTATAACTTTGAAAAAGGTGTTAATTCATACAGCAAAGATGGTGAAACTTGTGGTAATGAAGATAGTATGTGTTTATCTGCTGCAACCGTATCTCAAGGATTTTCTTCTGATGTTATAATTACTGGTAACTTTGAAAAGGAAGAAGCAGAAAACTTAGCTTCAAACATTAATGCTGGTTCTATTTCCACTAAATTAACTGAAATATCAAGTCAGAACGTTAATGCGTCATATGGTGCTGGCGTTCTTACTAAGACTTTTGTAGCAGGCTTAATAGGCATGGCACTTGTTATTTTATTTATGACCATACTTTATAGATTTGCAGGATTTATATCTGGAATAAACTTACTTTTATACATGTTATTAGTAATGGGTGTTTTCTGGTTAATAGGAGGAGTTTTAACACTTCCTGGTATTGCAGCGTTAGTTTTAGGTATTGGTATGGCAGTAGACTCATGCGTAATTACAAATGAACGTATTAAAGAGTCATTAGAGGAAGGTAATAGTTTAAAAGTAGCCTTTAAAGATGGAAATAAAGAGTCTTGGAGTTCAATATTTGATGCTAACGTAACTACTTTAATAGTTGCAATCGTATTATTTATATTTGGTGAAAGTTCTGTTAAAGGTTTTGCTACCATGCTTATGATTACCATATTTGCAACTATGTTTATAATGGTATTCATTAATAGATTAATATTAAGTGGTTTTGTCAAAACTGGGCGTTTTGATGAAAACCCAAATAAATTTGTTAAATACTTAAAGAAAAATAAAGAAAAAAGAAAAAAAGTAAACGTTAAAGCAGTAGAAATTACTAAGAAATGTTTTACTATAACATTAATATATTTAGTAATCGGCGTAATTTATCTAGCTGTAAATGGATTTAACTTAGGAATTGATTTTAGATCAGGTTCTGATGTTACAATAAAAGCTGATAAAATAACTGTAAGTGATGTAAAAAAAGACTTTAAGAAGTTAAAATATGACGTAGTATCAGTAGAAAAACAAGAAAATGATGAGATATACGTTAGATTAAATACTGAATTAAAAGAAAATGGTATTAATAAAGTTAATAACTATTTTGAAGATAAATACAATGCTAAAACAGAGATAAACGTTGTAACTGATATAGTAAAACAAGATTTAGTAAGAAATGCGTTTTACTCAGTCGTAATAGCTGCAATTGCAATTATTATATATATTTCGTTTAGATTTAAGTTTAGTTATGCAATATCTTCTATAACTACGTTACTACACGATGTGTTACTAGTAATGGCTTTATTTTCTATTTTTAAAATAGAAGTAAACGTAATATTTATTGCAGCTATATTAACCGTTATTGGTTACTCAATTAATAATACTATAGTAGTTTTTGATAGAATAAGAGAAAACTTAGGCAAATATAAAGGTAAACTTACTAAAGAATCCTTAAAAGAAATAGTAAATAATAGCGTATCAGATACTATTACAAGAAGTTTATATACGACAATTACAACGTTAATACCAGTAGTATGTTTAATTATTCTTGGTTCAAAAGGAATATTACCATTTAACATTGCTATTATAATTGGACTCATTTCAGGCTTTTATTCATCATCTTTCTTAGCACCACAATTATGGTATAAAATAGAAAGTAAGAATTTTCCAATTGATGAACGTATTTTCGTTAAGAAAAAAATAGAAGTAAAAGAAGATGTTATAGCTTCCGAAGAAAAGAAAAAAACTACTAAAAAGAAAGCAAAGAAAAAGAAAAACAAGAAATAAAAAGAAGGTGCAAAAACATGCAAAAAGAAGATGCATATACACTTGATGATTTGTTAAAAAAAGCAAAGACTTATATAAAAAGTGATGAAGATATAGAGTTAATTAAAAAAGCTTACCTTTTTGCAAGTAAGGCTCATGCAGGACAGCTTAGATTAACTGGTGACGATTATATGCTTCATCCTTTGAACGTTGCTTTAATTCTTACTGAAATATATGCTGATGCACAAACTCTTTCAGCGGCATTACTTCACGATGTAATTAATTTTGCAAACGTTACAATAGAAGAAATAGAAAAAGAGTTTGGGCCTGAAATGAAAGAGCTAGTAGACGGAATATCTAGAATTAATAAACTTTCCTTGTCTGCTGATAACGAAGCATTAGTTTCATATCATAAGAAAATATTAGTTGGTCTATCAGGCGACGTACGTATCATAATTTTAAAGATAGCAGATCGTCTTCATAACATGAGAACCCTTTGGGCAATTCCTGAAAACAAAAGAAAAGAAAAAGCTAAGGAAACTCTTGAAATATTGGTCCCAATAGCACACCGTTTAGGTATAAATCACATTAAAAGTGAATTGGAGGATCTTTCTTTAAAATACTGGAAGCCAGACGTTTATAATGATATTTTAGAAAAGCTTAGTGAATCAAGGGCAGAACTTGATAAATCAGTTGATAAAATGATGGAAAGCGTATCTAAAATATTAGATGAAAATAACATACCTCACGAAATGAAAGGTAGAAGTAAGAGCGTTTATAGTATTTATAACAAATTGCAAAAAGGTAAGACTTTTAATGAAATATATGACATTTTAGCACTTCGTTATTTTGTAAATACTGTTTCAGATTGTTATTTGGCACTTGGTGCAATTCACGCTAAATATAAACCAATGCCAAAAAGATTTAAAGATTATATAGCGCGTCCTAAAGCAAATGGATATCAATCTCTTCATACAACGGTATTTGGAGTGGATGGAAAGTTATTTGAAATACAAATTAGAACCTATGATATGGATAAGGTTGCAGAGTATGGTGTTGCATCTCACTGGTCATATAAAGAGCATGGTATAAACAAAGTAAATGATATGGAACTTAAGTTAAAGTCATTTAGAACCGTTATTGAACTTAATGAGCAGCAAGTGGAAGGCGAAGAATTCGTTAATACCGTTAAAAACGAAGTATTTAATCCTACAAACATTTATGTTTATACACCAAAGGGAGATGTTTTTGAACTTCCAATTGGATCAACTCCAATAGATTTTGCATACCGAGTTCACACTAGCGTAGGTCATCAAATGGTAGGAGCAATAGTTAATGGTAACATAGTTCCGTTAGACTATAAATTAAAAGATGGAGACATCGTAAAAATAAACACTAATAAAAATAGTAAAGGTCCATCACAAGAATGGATTAATATATGTTTTACAACAAGTGCTAAAAATAAGATAAAGGCATTCTTTAGTAAAATAGATAAAGAAAAAACCACATCTGATGGTAAAGATATGTTAATTAAGACAATTAGAAGAAAGAAATTATCCATTAATGATATTATGGATGATAAAAAGATAAAAATTGCACTTGATGATTTAGGATTAAATAATGAAAATGAATTATATTATGAGATAGGAATTGGAAAGTATAATCCAACTAGCGTAATTAAAACCATTTTAGGTGAAAAGGAAGATGAGAAAAGAGCACTTGAAAAAGTACTTAAATATTCATCTAAGACAATGGAATCATCTGGTGACATAATAGTAGACGGAATGGATGATTTAAAGGTATCTTTTGGAGGATGCTGCACGCCTGTTAAGGGTGATGATGTAGTTGGATATATTTCTAAGGGAAATGGTATTACAATTCACAGAAGAAATTGCCATAACATATGTAATTTAAACGAAAGAATTATTAACGTACACTGGAATAATAACGCAAGTAAAAAATACGTAACTAACGTTATTATATATACTGAGAAAAAAGATAATTTACTGCTTGATATAATATCAAAAACAACGTCAATGAACGTAGGAGTTAAAAGCGTAAATACGATTAATAATACCGATTATAACGCCTTTGATTTAGATATATTAGTAGATGATAAGGAAACTTTAGATAGATACATGAATGTAATTGGACAACTTCCGTTTGTAACTAGCATAGAGAGAGGTAACAAATAATGAGAGTTGTAGTTCAAAGAAGTAAAGATTCTAGTGTAATAATAGATGGTAAAGTAAATGGAAAGATAGATAAAGGATACGTTTTATTAGTGGGTTTTACATTTGGAGACACTAAAGAAATAGCATCGAAAATGGCTTTAAAGATAGCTAGTTTAAGAGTGTTTTCTGATAATGATGATAAACTAAATTTATCTTTAAAAGACATTAATGGTGAAATATTATCCATATCACAGTTTACTTTATATGCTAAATTAAATGGTAGAAGGCCATCATTTACGAAGGCTTTAAACTATAGCGATGCTAAAGATTTGTACGATTATTTTAACGAAGAATTAAGAAATCTTGGCATAAATGTTAAAACTGGCGTTTTTGGAGCAGATATGACTGTTAACATAACAAATGATGGACCAATTACGATAATAATAGATAGTGAAAGTGATTTTTAATAGCTTTCACTTTTTCTTTACAAAAGTTTAAAAAAATCTTTCTTTTTATGAAATAATAATATATAATTTAATTATAGGAGGATATTATGAAAATAGCATTGATTATACTTTTAGTAATTGTTGTACTAATCGTACTTTATTTTATTAGTACATATAACACACTTGTAAGTTTAAGAAACAAAGTAAAAGACCAATGGTCGCAAATTGATGTTGTATTAAAAAACAGAAATGATTTAATACCAAACATAGTAGAAACAGTAAAGGGTTATGCAAAGCATGAAAAAGACACTTTAGATGCTGTTATAGAAGCTAGAAGCAAGGCAGCAAGTGCTACAACCAAGGCTGATGAAATGAAAGCATCAGGAGAAGTAACACAGGCTTTAGGAAGACTATTTGCACTTGCAGAAAGCTATCCAGAACTTAAGGCTAACGCAAATTTCTTAGATTTACAAAACAAATTAAACGAAATAGAAGAAAAAATTAGATACGCAAGACAATTTTATAATGATTCAGTATTAACTTACAAAAATAAAATTGAAATGTTTCCATCTAATATAGTAGCTGGTATGTTTAATTTTAAACCAGAAGCTTTCTTTGAAGCTACTGAAGAAGAAAGACGAAATGTACAAGTAAAATTTTAGTCTACTATAAAGTAGACTTTTTTCTTTAGGAAGGGAGAAAAAGAAAGTGAAAAAAATATTTAAAACCTGTCTTTTATTAATGGCTTTATTTGCATTTCCACTTATTGTTAAAGCAAATTCCATTGATAAAATAGACATGGATATATATGTTGATAAAGAAGGCACAGCCCATGTTACCGAAACTTGGAGTGCTAATTTAAATCAAGGAACAGAAGGTTATAAACCATATTACAATATTGGCGATGCCGACATAACTAACTTTAAGGTTAGTGAAGAAGGTAAGGACTATACATATACCGATAACTGGGATACAGATTTAAGCTTTGATGAAAAAGCATATAAAAATGGCATTAATTACGTAGATAATGGACTAGAATTATGTTGGGGTATATCAGAGTATGGTTATCATAATTATGTATTAACTTACGATATAGAAGGGTTTGTTGTAAAACTTAATGATTCAGATATGATATATTGGAGTCTTATTCCATCTGGTTTATCAAGCAAACCGAATGATGTTCATATAAAAATATATTCAGATACTTATTTTAGTGATGATGTTCCAGTATGGGGTTATGGTAAAAAAGGCGCTACCTCATACGTATATGATGGTTATATAGAAATGAACTCCGAGGGCACTTTAAATAGTAATCAATATATGGTTATTTTAGCAAAATTTGATAGTGGTACGTTTGATACAAAAAACACAATTGATCATGATTTTAAATACTACCAAGATATGGCAAAAAAGGGGTCTACACCTTATAAAAAGAGTTTTCTAAGCAGAATATTTTCATTTTTTGCCAACATTATAAGTGCGTTAGTTCCTATAATAGTACTTGTTCTTTCCTTTGGAGGAGTTGCAAAGGGTATTAAAAAAAGTGGAAGAATGGTAGGAAGTAAGGAACTCGATTTTGGTCAAAGAGGAAGAGTGCTTCCTAAAGATGTTCCAAATATGCGTGATATTCCTTTCAATAAAGATATTTTTAGAACATTTTGGATAGCAGAAGCATACAAGCTTGATAATAAAAAAACTGACTTTTTAGGAGCAATCTTACTAAAATGGATGTTAGAGAAAAAAATAATTTTAAGAAAACAAGAAGTTAAAAATCTATTTAAAACATCAGAAGAAAGCGTAATAGTATTACCTTCTGACACTGTATTTGATAATGATTTAGAAAGACAACTTTTTGAAATGATGAGTGAAGCAAGCCGTGACGGAGTTTTAGAGTCACGTGAATTTGAGAAGTGGTGTAAAACAAATTATAATCAAATATTGAATTGGTTTGATGACGTTATAGATAAAGAAAGCTTAAAATTAAAAGATGAAGGCAAGATAGTATCTACTGAAAAAATAACGTTTAAAGTATTTAAATCATACGTTTATGAAGTTGATCAATCAATGATGGATGAAGCAATTAAACTAAAAGGTCTTAAAAATTTCTTAGAAGAATTCTCAAGAATAGATGATAAAGAAGCAATAGAAGTTAATATGTGGGAATATTACTTAATATTTGCTCAAATATTAGGTATTGCAGATAAGGTTGCAAAACAATTTAAAAAGTTATATCCGGAAATAATTGAAAATAACGAATATGGATACACTTATAATGACTTTATATTTATAAATGCGATGAGTTATAGTAGTATGTCTACTGCTACATCATCAAAATCACGTGCTGAAAGTTATTCATCAGGTGGAGGTGGATTCTCTTCTGGAGGCGGAGGAGGAGGTTCCTTCGGTTCTGGTGGAGGTGGAGGAGGCTTTAGATAAGTTTCCTTCCATTTACAAATTTTAATATTTATATATAATATACATAGTGGAGGAATTTTGTATGTATACAGAAAATATATTTATTTGGTCAAGCAATATAAAAAGTTATTATGATGACTATGAGACAATAAGACAAGAGCTAGAAAATAAATTAAAAGAAAAAATTGAACTATATAATATTAAACTTGTTAAAAATTTAGGAACAATAAAAGAATATAAAATAAATTATGCTGTATTAAAGGAAAAAAAGCAGGAGCCAATCCTTTGTTAAAACATTATAATTGACTATTTTATAAAAATATACTAAAATATAGATATAGTTTTTAGTAAGAAGTGACAGCTTACAATACAAATAAAAACAAGACAATTTAAGTTAAAACAAAAGAGCACTTTAAGTGAAGTAGGGTGGCACCGTGGACACATAAGTTCATCCCTACGCTAAAAGGCTCTTTTTTATGTAAAAAGGAGGATATATATGATAACAAAACCAAAAGGAACTAAGGATATTTATGGAGATGAAGCTAAAAGATGGCAATACGTATCTAAGGTAATAGATGAAGTAATGGAAAAGTATAACTATAATTTTATACGTGTTCCAGTGTTTGAATCTAGTGAATTATTTCATAGAGGTGTCGGAGAAACAACTGACATAGTAACTAAGGAAACTTATGATTTTACTGACCGCGGGGGAAGGCATATTACGCTTCGTCCAGAAGGAACTGCAGGTGTTGTAAGAAGTTTTATTGAAAATAAGATGTATGGAGATAATAATAAACCTACAAAACTATATTATAATTGTCCAATGTATCGTTATGAAAGACCACAAGCAGGAAGATATAGAGAGCTTACCCAATTTGGATATGAACTTATTGGATCAGATGATCCATTGTCTGATGCTGAGGTAATATCTCTTGCGGTTAACATTTATAAAATATTAGGATTAAAAGGTATAAAGGTTAACATAAATTCACTTGGAGATAAAGAATCAAGAGAAAATTATAGAACGGCATTAATTAACCATTTCAAACCACACATAAGTGAATTATGTGACGACTGCAAAGAAAGACTAGAAAAAAATCCGCTTAGAATACTAGATTGTAAAGTAGATGCCGATAAAGAAATTATGAAAAATGCTCCTAAAACAATTGACTATTTAAATAAAGAATCTAAAGAAAGATTTGAAAAAGTAAAAGAGTATCTTGAGGTTATGGGCGTAGAATTTCAAGTTAATCCAAACGTTGTAAGAGGCCTTGATTATTATAATCACACCGTATTTGAAGTAGAAGCTAAAATAGAAGGCTTTGGAGCTCAAAACGTTATTGGTGGTGGAGGCCGTTATAATGGCATGATAGAACAACTTGGAGGGCCAGAAACACCTGCCATTGGTTTTGCGGCTGGATTTGATAGATTAATGCTTGCACTTGAAAAAGAAAACGTTAAAATACCTATTCAAAATAGCTGTGACCTATTCTTATTATACGTAAGTGAAGATGAGAAAAAGTATGCTGCATATTTATCAAACGAACTTAGAATGAATGGATTTATTGTAGAAACTGATTACTTATCAAGAAGTCTAAAGGCTCAGTTTAAACAAGCAGATAGATTAAATAGCAAATTTACAATCGTACTTAACAGTAGCGAATTAAAGAATAATGAAGTTAAAATTAAAAATAACAAAACCAAAGAAGAAGAGGTAATATCTCTAGATGCATTAATATATTACTTAGATGAAAACATAGTAGAAGATGATGATGATGACTCATCTTGTGATTGCGGATGTAATTGCGATCACGAATCACATGAATGTAATTGTAAAAAGTAAGTAGAATATTATGAAGATGGATGAAAATACATTTAAACCGATTTCTGATATAAACGAAATAATAAAATATGATGGTTTTATCGCACCAAATGGTTCATTTTATAAAGTAAGTGTTAAAAATAAACATAACCCAACTCATATAGAATGGGCAGAAGAATATGTTACAAGAAAACTTGATTATGTAAAACGCCTTGCAAACCCAAATGGAAGTTTGCTATACATAATTTCTAGATTAAAGAACAAACAAGATGTATTAGTACACTTTTATGGATATGTATATTATGGACATGATGCTGAATCAAGAAAACCGATAATAATATATCCAGATAGATCGGTAAATGAACGAGAAATTACTGAAGAACAATTAAATACACTATTTAATATATTAAGAAAAAACGATGAATTTAATGATTTTTACATGTCACATGAAGAAAAAATAAATCATGATAAACATGAAAGATATGTTGATAGATTTATATCTAGGGAAATGGAAATAAAAAGCTAAAATGAAAGGAATAATAAAATGATAGAATTTGAAAAATACATAGATAAAGAAATAACAATTTCTGGTTTTGCAGAAAAAGTTAGAAACATTAAATGGGTTCAATTTATAGTGCTTAGAAATGGTACTCAAAGAGTTCAAATAACAATAGAAAAATCAGAAGAAAAGAATGCTGAAATGGTTAAAAAAGTTGAAGGCTTAACAAACGAATCAACTATTAAAGTAACAGGTAAATTAGTAAAAAACGAAAACGTTAAAATGGGTGGTATGGAAATAATACCTTCTAGTCTTGAAATAACAAGTTTAGCTGCACCAGAATTACCAATTAGCATTACTAATAAAGATGCTGCTCAAATTGATACTAGAATGGATAATAGATTTATTGATTTAAGAAACGACTATAACATGAATATATTTAAGATTCAAAGCGAGTTTGTAAGAGCAATGAGAAAATATTTGTATGATAATGATTTTACTGAAATACATACTCCAAAATTGATTGGAGCAGCTTCTGAATCTGGAAGTGAAGTGTTTGAGGTAGATTATTTTGGAAATAAAGCCTATTTAGCGCAATCTCCACAATTTTATAAACAAATGGCTATGGCATCAGGATTTGGAAGAGTATTTGAGGTTGCACCTTGTTTTAGAGCGGAAAATTCCAATACTAATCGTCATGCTACAGAATTTACTTCGTTTGATATAGAATTTAGTTACATAGACTCATATGAAGATGTAATGGATTTAGAAGAGGATTTATTGATAGAAGGATTAAAGGCAGTAAAGGAAAAATATGGCGATTTAATTAAAGAGACATACGGTGTTGATGTTGTAGTGCCAACTAAACCATTTCCAAGAATCAAATTACAAGATTTGTATGAAAAGCTAACTGAAAAGTACGGTTATAAGGTTCCTGATCATGATGTTGGTGACATGAATGCCGAGGCAGAAAAACTAACTAGTCGCTATGCCATGGAAGAATTTGGACACGAATTTATTTTTGTAACAGATTTTAGTAAAACTAAAAGAGCGTTTTATCATATGAGAAAAAATGATGTTCCTCAAGGATATGATCTTATATGGAAAGGTACAGAAATAACTACAGGAGCTCAAAGGGAACATAGATATGATATTTTAGTAAAACAAGCAGAGGAAAAAGGCTTGGGAGATGACATCAAATTTTACAAAGATTTCTTTAAATATGGATGTCCACCACACGGAGGATTTGCCCTTGGTATTGATAGATTAACAATGTTGTTATTAGGATTACCATCACTAAAAGAAACAATGTTCTTATTTAGAGGACCTAATAGAATTACTCCTTAACATTGTTTACGTTAAAAGAACTTTTATATAGTTCTTTTTTTATTCATTATTGTATTTTAACTAAAAATAATATATAATTAATTTAGATTAAGAATAGGAGTGGGAGTATGAACGAGGAAATAATAGGTTTAGAAGCTGATTTTGCTAACAATGAATACTTTGGCACAAACGTGTGGACAGAGGAAAAATACCGTGTTTTATCAGGAAACGTTCCTGTTTTGCTTTCTGCACCTCACTCAGTTAATCAAATACGCGGCGAAGATGTAAGAGATGCTGAAAAGTATACTGGAGCACTTACAAGATTTTTGGCAAATGCTACATCATCATATGCTATATTTCAAATATTTACCCATGCAGATCCTAATACGGATGAGGAAAACGCATATAAAAACGCAATTGTTAATCTTGTCAATTCATATAATATTAAATTATTATTAGACATTCATTCTAGTACGTTTAAAGATGATACAGATATGGATATAGTAACAAATAACAGGGAAACTTTAAGGGGAATGGATTACTTATTTGACAGACTTAAAGAACTTGGAGTTAAGTATAATATAAAAATTGATGAAAATAACGTTCCTAATAAAGAAAAAGAAAATGAAATTATAAACGTAACTTCCTTGATATGTGGTATTCCTGCGATGAGGATAGTTATAAATAACAAGAGATTAGAAACTAGTGATGAAGATGATTCGCTAGAAAACATAATAAGCTTGATGGAAGAATTCATTTCATATTTTAATTATTCTTAAGTGTAAAGTTTATTTATAACACTTGTATAAATATATTAATTAGTGATATAATATAAGTGACCTGGAGATATCGCGAGCTAGCACATTTAACCCGCTAAGATTTTAAAGGGAATCAGAATCAATGATGGTGTTCATGCTTAAATTTATTTAAGAAGTCTAAAATCATTGTGGGATGCCCACCTGCGTTAGTTTGCAGGTTTATCTTGCTAGTAAACGACTCTCTGGGTCATTTTTTTATTGCAAAAAATTATTAAAATTTATATAATTTAACTAGGTGATATATATGGATATGTTTGAAAGAACAAGAAAAATAATAGATGATGAAAAGATAGATAAATTAAAAAATACAAGTGTTTTACTAGTAGGCGTAGGCGGAGTTGGTGGTTCTTGTCTTGAGATGTTAATAAGAAGCGGCATTTCGTCCATTACAATAATAGATTTTGATGATTTTGAGGAAAGTAACTTAAATAGGCAAATACTTAGTTTAACTAATAATATCGGTAAATCAAAAGTATTAATTGCAGAAGAAAGAATAAAATTAATTAACCCGGATGTTTTTGTTAGAGCAATTAATGAAAAAGTGGATGATAATTTATCACTTCCTTTAACTGATTATATAATTGATGCTTGTGATGATATAAAAGCCAAGGTTTTATTAGTTAAACATGCTATAAAAAATGGTATTAAAATTATATCTTCATGTGGTACTGGAAACAGAGTAAATCCATCCCTACTTACCATATCAAACATTTGGAAAACCGAGTATGATCCTTTAGCAAAAAAACTAAGGTATACGCTTAGAAAAGAAAACATCACCTATAAACTTCCAGTTGTTTGTTCAAAAGAGGTACCTTTAATAAAACAAGCTGGAAAGGTAGGATCTATGGCGATGGTTCCTAACTGTGCAGGTATACTTCTTGCAAGTTACGTTATAAATGATATTTTAGGGAGTGATAAAAATGTTTGATAAGACAAGAATGTTTATAAATAAATATAAAATAGAGAATTTAGCTAGACATAATTTAAACTGTGATGTTATTAATAATAGTGATATAAAGTTTATTAAAGATAAAATGTATTTAGATAGTAATTATAAAGACCTAAATATAAATAAAAATGACATTTATAATAAAAGAAAAAAAGCAAATACAAAACCTAAAAAATAAAATAAGAGGAGTACTTGTAATAAATTAAATAAAATGTTACAATGTTTTATATAAAATAGGAGTTGAAAAAATGAAAAAAGTAAAATTATTTTTAATGTTTATTCTAGGAATGTTAATTTTTAGTGTAAACGTAAAAGCTGCTGATACTTATGGCATTAAATGTGATAAAGCATATGCAAACGAACCTTTTACATGCTCTATTACAACTGATGCACCAGTTTATGTATCTACTGATTTAAAGGTTTATGAAGGATCTACTTCAATGAATAAAAACGGAACCATAAAATTTAAAGCAACAAAAGCCGGAGATTACGATATATCACTTATTAGTGATGATGGAGAAACAACATATAAGACCGTTACTGTATCAGTTAATGAGAAAACTACAACGACAAAAACAACTACTACAACAACTAAAGCTAAGTCAGATAACAATTACTTAGAAAGTATAACAGTTAATGGTGAGAAAATAGAATCTTTTGATAAAACTAAGACTAAATACTTTGTAGAAGTGGAAAATAAGGTTAAGAAAGCTACCGTTAAAGCTACTTGCGAAGATGATACTGCAACCGTTACAATCGATGGTCCTAAAGCGCTTGAAGTAGGAGATAATGAGTATACAATTTCAGTAAAATCAGAGAGTAATACCACTAAATTTTACAAGGTTATAGTAACTAGAAAAGATGAAGAAGAATCTTCTAATACTAATATTAAAAGTATTAAAATAAGAGGATATCATTTAAACTTTGACAAGAATTCTAAAACGTTTTATTTAAACATTAAAAAAGAAGATACCGAACTTGATATAACAGTTAATACAAAAGATAAAAAAGCAAACTATGATATTGAAGGTAATGAAAATCTAGAAGATGGTAGCGTTGTTAAAATAATTGTTACCGCTCAAAATGGTGATACAGATACTTATAGAATAATAATTCAAAAGGAAAGTACTAATATTATTCCTTATATAATAGGTGTTGCAATTCTTATAATTATAATTGTTATAATAGTTGTTGTTATGAAAAATAAAAAGAAAAAAGATAATAACAAAGATGATAATAAAGATAAGAAATCTGATAGTAAAAAGAAACCTATAAATAAGGAAAATAAAAATAATGAGGATTACGAAAATGAAAAAACAATTGAAATGCCTCCTATTAGTAAACCGGAAGAAAAAGATAATAAAGAATCATATGAAGAAGAGTATGATGATGATTTAGATGATGAGATGGTTCACATTGATAATGATGAGGAAGAAGAAACCAGAATATTATCATATGCTGAAAGAGAAGAACTTGAAAGATCAAGAAGACAAAAAGAGGAAGAAGAAAAAGAAGATGATGATACCTCTGACGTTTCAAGTAAAATAGATGAAGAATTAAATAAGAGTTTATCATTTGATTATGAGTATGAAAATGATGACGAAGATGATGAATAATGTACCAAAAAAGTAAGGAATTTTAATTATTTTCCTTACTTTTTATTTTTTCTATATTATCTAACGTTATTTTAAGCATTTTTTCATATCTATTGTTTTTAGGTTTATAGTAAACACGATTTTTAAGTTCATCTGGAAGATACTGCTGAACAACATAACTTCCTGGATAATCATGAGGATATTTATAGCCGAAGGCCTTAGCGTTTATATGGGATGGAACCTTACCTATGTTACCATTTTCCACGTCTTTTAAGGCTAGGTCAAGTGCGGTATGTCCACTGTTTGATTTTGGAGATAAGCATAAGTCTATTACCATGTCGCCAAGCGGTATTCTAGCCTCAGGAAGACCAACTCTTTCACAAGCATTAATACAGGCATCAACTCTAACACCCATGTTTGGATTAGCAAGACCTATATCTTCATATGCAATTACGGTCATTCTTCTATATATGCTATCTAAATCACCAGATGATATTAATCTTGCTAAGTAGTGAAGCGCAGCATTAACGTCTGATCCCCTAATTGATTTTTGAAAGGCTGATAATACGTCGTAGTGTCCTGTTTCATCAGAGTCCATCGGACTTGCTGCTTTATTATTAATCTCTTTAATAAGCGATGTTGTTATTTTTTTATCACTACTGCTATAATATGCAACTTCAAGTAAGTTAATTGCAAATCTAAAGTCCCCGTTTGACATAGTAGCAATTAAATCTAATACATCTTTATCTATCTTTATGTCAGAAAGACTTTTAGA
>CAKPCM010000020.1 GCA_934141615.1 uncultured Bacilli bacterium | reverse complement strand
GTTTATGGGTTATTTTTTATTTTTATCTAAAAAGAAGATGTCTAGAAAATAATTCATTTATTTTCTAACATCCCCTTCTTTTAACATATCTTCTAATTTTTTACATTTATCTTTATCCATATCACTTACGCCTTTAAGAGGGTAGCTAATTTTTAAATCATCATACTTATGTACTCCAAGGGTATGATATGGTAAAAATTCTATTTTTTCTACGTTTTTAATTGGTTTAATAAAATTTATAAGTTCATTTACGTATTCTTCTGTGTCATTAATGCCAGGCGTGATAACAACTCTAATCCATAGTTTTTTGTTTAACTTCTCACATAGATTTAAAAACTTAAGTGAGTTTTCAATGTTAAAGCCAGTCATATTTTTATAATTATCTTTATTTGTACCTTTTATATCAAACATAACAAGATCAGTATACTTAAGTATTTCTTCTACGTTTAATATGCTTCCTGCGGTATCAAGACACGTATGAATATTATTTTCTTTGCATAACTTTAAACATTCTAATAAAAATTCTTTTTGCATTAAAGGTTCACCACCAGAGAAGGTAACACCACCATTATGCTTAAAATACGGTTTATAATTAAGTATTTTTTTAATTAATTCTTCTGGGGTATAGCACTTTGCTTTACCATTTAAATCCCATGTTTCCGGATTATGACAGAACTTACATCTTAAAGGGCAACCTTGCATAAAAACAACAAATCTAACTCCAGGACCATCCACTAGTCCCATTGACTCAATACTATTTACTTTTCCAACCATCTTTAATCACCTAATGTTAATTATATATTAAAAAGCCAGAATATAAAAGTGGTCTATTTAAAATAAATGAATATTTATACTAATAAGACATATTTTTTATTAGAGGTGACAAGGTTTTGAAAAAAATATGTTTCTTTATTATTTGTATGTTTCTTTTTATACCAATTATAGGAGCTTATAGCGATGATAAAACTACAACCAAAACCACTACAGAAAATAATACTGATTGCATAAAGGAAGAATGTGACAATACAAAAAATACCAATAAAGAAGAAAAAGATGATATTTTAACTGATGGTAAAAGTGCCATTTTAATTGAAGAGACAACTGGGAAAGTACTTTATGAAAAAAGATCACACGATAGGTATGCTCCAGCTTCAATGACAAAAATAATGAGTATGATTCTTATAATGGAACAAATCGAAAAAGGTAAGTTAAAATGGAATGATACTTTAGTTACAAGTGAATATGCTGCATCAATGGGAGGGTCTCAAATATTTTTACAACCAAATGAAAAAATGAGTGTAAAAGATTTGTTTAAGGCCGTTGCGGTAGGTTCTGCTAATGACGCTACAATTGTTTTTGCAGAAAAAATAGGTGGTACTGAAAAAAGATTTGTTAAGATGATGAATGAAAAGGCAAAAGAATTAGGTCTTAAAGATACTAATTTCAAAAATGCCGTAGGTCTTGATGAAGCTAATCATTATTCATCAGCATATGATATGGCATTTATGGCAAGAGAATTAATTAAGCACGAAAAGATATTTGATTTTACTACCATATATGAAGATTACCTAAGACAAGATACTGATAATAAATTTTGGCTTGTAAATACAAACAAGTTAATAAAAACTTACGATGGTGCTGATGGACTTAAAACTGGATATACTAAAGAAGCAGGATACTGTCTTACTGCAACAGCAAAAAGAGATAGAATGAGACTTATTGGAACCATCATGGGAGCAAGTGAAAGTAAAACAAGAAATAGCAATATGATGACTCTATTAGATTACGGATTTAATTCATATGAAATGCAAGTAGAGGTTAAAAAAGGAGAAGTAGTATCCGAAAAAAACATGTCAAAGGCAGAAAATAAAAGGATAGAAATAGTTCCTAAAAAGGATGCTAGTGTACTAGTAGAAAAAGGTAATGAAAAAGATGCATTAAATTATGAGATGAAACTAAATAGAATAAAACTCCCTGTTAAAAAAGGAGAAAAAGTTGGTGTATTAAAACTAAAAGATGGCAGCAAAGTTATAAATGAAGTAGATTTAACCGTAAAAGAAGATGCTAATAAGGCAAATATATTAGAACTTTATAAACGTTCTATAATAAGTATTTTATCTGGAAGTATGTAAGAGCAACTAACTAAGTTGTTCTTTTTATAGGTCTATATAATATAACTTTTCCTTATTATTTAAAGTTTTAATATATTTAGCACCAAACTTTTCATAATAGTTTACTAAATTAGATTTTAAGTATATCCTATCATATCCTTTTTTCTTAGCCTCATTTAAAATGGCATCATTAAGTATTTTAGAATATCCTTTATTTCTATATTCTTTTTTTACATACATAGTAGCATACCAAGGAGTAAGGTTATTCATTTCATCTCCGTCATACTTAAATAAGGATATAAAACCAATTAATTTATCATTATCTAAAAGTCCAAGTATACTTATAACTTTATCTTCTTCTAAAATTCTTTTGACTTTTTCCTTAGTATACGTTTTAAGCTCTTCATTTGTTCTCTTTTTTCCCCATGTCACCTGACATATTTTTGCATATTCTTCTAGATGTTTTATATCATCCATAATATTTTTTATTTTCATAATTAAAATCCTTTCAAAATTATTATAACATTAACTTATAATATGATAAAATAATTATGAAACAAGGTGATTAATATATGAAATATGAGTACTATAATCCAAGTTTGGAAAGAGGAGGCTGCATTCCTAGAGCAATTAGTAAAGCTTTAAATATTAATTATAGTGATGCAAAAAACGATTTAATAAAATTATCCATAAAACTTAAAAAAGATGATTATCGTGACATAGAAGTTTTTGATGTGTATTTAAAGGAAAATGGTTTTAAAAAGATTAGCGTAAAAAAAGATGAATTAGTTAAGAATTTGAACCTTGATAATGGTACTTATATAGTATTTTGCTATCAAGATGATTTTTACCATATGACATGCATTATTGAAAATACTTTATATGATAATAAAAAAGATTCATTTAATTTAAAAACAATAACTTTATATAAATTAGAAAAATAATTAGTAAATAAATGTTATTGGAAAGTTTTTAAGAATACGTTATGTATGATTTTGTATGAAAAATTAAAAAATGATTGAAAAGTAAAAAGATTTAATATATAATAAACGTTAATTGAAAAAGGAAAGTGTAAATATGAGTAAAGTAGAACAAAAATTTAAAGTAAGCGATATTGAGGATACCTTAAAAATTCTAAAAGTATATGATGCTTCAGAAAAGGAAATAATTAAAAGATATGAAAAAAAGATACTTGCACTTAAGAATGCAAAGTTGTCATATACTTTTGCTAAAAATATAGATAGAGCAAATGCAAAAGCCCATGGAAAGACAGTAATAAAGAGTAAAGACCCAGAATTGAATTATAAATTTGCGAGAGATGTAAAAGGTGCAAATGCAAAAGCTCATGGAAAGATAATAATAAAGGGTAAAGATCCAGAATGGAATTTTTACTTTGCGAGAGATGTAAAAGGAGCAGATGTAAAAGCTCATGGAAAGACAGTAATAAAGAGTAAAGATCCAAAATGGAATTATATGTTTGCAAATGCTGTAGAAGGATCAGATGTAAAAGCTCATGAAAAAGTGGTAATAGAAAGTGAAGATCCAAAATGGAATTGTATGTTTGCGTGTAAATTTACGAATAAGTTTGCAGGTAATATAAAAGAAGCAGAAGTAAAGGCCCATGAAAAAGTGGTAATAGAAAGTGAAGATCCAGAATGGAATTTTTACTTTGCGAGAGATGTAAAAGGAGCAGATGTAAAAGCTCTCGAAAAAGTGGTAATAGAAAGTGAAGATCCAAAATGGAATTTTTACTTTGCGAGAGATGTAAAAGGATCAGAAGTAAAGGCCCATGAAAAAGTGGTAATAGAAAGTGAAGATCCAGAATGGAATTTTTACTTTGCGAGATATGTAAAAGGAGCAGATGTAAAAGCTCATGGAAAGGTGATAATAGAAAACGAAAATTCAAATTGGATTAATCAGTTTAAAGAATACTTTAAGTATGAATATAAAATTTTAGGCAGAAATAGTTTGATATTTTATTATAATTTTATAGATGATGCTTTAAATAAAATGATTGAAGAAAATAATACAGAAAACAAATCCATGGAGAAGAGTCTTTAAAAAGGTGGATTGATTTCTTTTCTTTTCTTTTTTGTTTTATAAATGTTATAATTATTGTTAAAATAAGAGCTATTATTACAAAAAAGTGTAATGCTATAAAAAAAGATTTAATAAAATTATCCATAAAACTTGAAAAAGATGATTATTATGACATGAAAGTTTTGATACTTATTTAAAGGAGAAT
Organism: uncultured Bacilli bacterium; assembly: GCA_934141615.1. Classification (GTDB taxonomy): domain Bacteria; phylum Bacillota_I; class Bacilli_A; order RF39; family UBA660; genus Aphodocola. Next base: position 11,932 of record CAKPCM010000020.1, on the reverse strand, counting down.
GCTATCTTTTTTTAGCATAAATTTATTATGTTATGAACGATTTTATAAATTTTGTCACGGACATGTAGTTACAGCGTGGTTAGAAAAAAAATTAGGTGTTAAGGTAGTAGAATGTGAATTTGTAGATAATAAAATTGTAGAAAAGCAGAGACCTAATTATGTAGATGAATACCTAGACAGAGTGATAAATGAAGATTTGAATAAGAAAATGATTGAAAAGTAAAAAGGCTTATATATAATAGATGTCAATTGAAGAAAGGAAGTGTAAATATGAGTGAAGAAGTAAAACAAATAGAAAAAATAATAAAATATTTAATAGAATTGAACGAACTTGGTGTTTCAGAAAATGAAATAATTAAAAGATATGAAGAAAAGATACTTTCACTTAAAAATGTTAAGTTATCATCTTTTTTTGCTGAAACTGTAAAAGGAGCAGATGTAAAAGCTCTCGAAAAAGCGGTGTTAGAAAGTAAAGACCCAGAATGGAATTTTTGCTTTGTAGATGTAAAAGGAGCAGATGTAAAAGCTCATGAAAAAGTGGTAATAGAAAGTAAAGACCCAGAATGGAATTTTAAATTTGCGGAAGATGTAGAAGGAGCAGATGTAAAGGTTCTCGAAAAAGTGGTAATAGAAAGTAAAAATTCATTTTGGAATTATATGTTTGCGGATTATATAGAAGGAGCAGATGTAAAAGCTCATGGAAAGGTGATAATAGAAAGCAAAAAACTAATGGATAATTATTGGTTTAATGATGTTCTTAGAAAAAAATTTGAAGATGAATATAAATTTTTAAGCAGAAATGCTTTGATATTTTATTATAATTTTATGGATGATGTTTTAGATGAAATGATGGAAAAAAATAATGAAGAAAACAAATCTATGCAAAAGAGGTTTTAAGAAAGCAAGAATTATTAAATGCTTTCTTTTCTTTTTGTTTTATAAATGTTATAATTGCTATTAGAATAAGAGGGATTATTATGAGGAAGAGTAATGATGTTAAAAGGCTTGAAGAAATAACTAAAGTAATACTTAAAAATGATTTGAAAAGTGGCATTTCTCCATCAAAAGTATGCAACATATTAACTGAATTAGGTCCTACATTTATAAAGATAGGACAAATACTATCAACTAGAATAGATTTGATACCTAAAGAATATTGTGCTGCGTTATCAAACCTTAGAAATAACACAAGTGTTATGCCAAGGGATGAACTAGAGAAAATACTAAAAGAAGAATATGATGATTATAAAAAGGTATTTAAAAGTGTAGATGAATGTATTGGAGCGGCATCTATATCGGAAGTTTATAAGGGTACTTTAATAAACGGGGATACAGTTGCAATAAAGGTTTGCAAAAAAAATGTTTATGAAAAGATGCAAAACGATGTATCATTAATGAAAAAAGCAATAAAGGTATTACATTTAAATAAAATAATAAAGATCATTGACCTTAATAAAGCACTTGATGAGATGCTTTCGTCTGCATATGAAGAAAGTAATTTCAATATAGAAAAAGACCACTTAATAAAATTTAAAAAATTAAATGATAATGGTTACGTAACATCTCCTAAAGTATATAGTAATATTTCAACAAACAAGGTGCTTGTTATGGAATATGTAAAAGGTGTTTCTTTAGATAAAAAAGATGCGCTAATTAAAGAAGGGTGTAACTTAGAAAACTTAAGTTATATTTTAAGTGACAATTATATTAAACAGGCGTTAGATGATGGATTCTTTCACGCTGATCCACATCCTGATAACATTATGGTAAGAGATAATAAAATAGTTTTTATTGATCTTGGGATGATGGGAACTTTAAAAGAAAAAAATAAGAAACTATTAAATGATGCAATAGAAAAAATAATAGAAGAAGATTATTATGAATTATCTAAAATTCTTGTTTTAATGTGCACTAAAACAGGTGAGTGTGATATGTCTAAATTAAAAGGTGATGTATCTATGATACTAAGTGAAGTAGCAAGTCAAGACTTAAAGGATATAGACATTGCTAAATTTTCTTCTAATATGTTTAAAATGTTAAGGGAAAATAACCTTGTATTAGATAAAGATATTACGATGCTAATTAGAGGCATTTTAGTTATGGAATCATCATTAAAAAATCTAAATAATAACCTTAGTTTATTAAGTGTTTTAACAAATCATATAGTAAATAAAAAATCCTCTTTAATAGATGGTGAAAAAATAGTTAAAGCAGGTAAAGAAATCGTTAAAAATACCAAAAGTTTAGTTTCGGTACCAAACGAGGTATTAACGTTTTTCAAAACCTTAAATAACGGAGATAATAAAATTAAATTTGAAATGTCAGGTTCTACAAAGCAAGTAGATAAAATAGAAAAAATGCTTCATGAACTTATAATAGGAATAATAGATGCAAGTTTAATTTTAGCACTTTCAAATGAAAAAAACGAAACCATTAGAATGGTTTTAATAGTATTTATAATAATACTTTCAGTTTGGTTATTTATTAAAATGTTAATAGATCATATTCATAGAGGATATTAATTAGTAATAAAGGAGTATTTAAAATGCAGTTTAAGAAAATAAAACAGAATGCTAAAAGAGTGTTAAAAAAACATTTCTTTAGAAACATTGTCATAACTTTTATTTCACTTCTTATAATAAATGGTGGATATTCTTATGTAACGCAGTCTGCTAGAAGTACTGCAAATAATAGGGTTGTTAAGGAAGTTGAAAAGATAAATAAAAACAGTAAGTCTAACGCTGATTTATTAGATGATATAGCAAAAAATAGTAAGAAAGACGCAAGATACGCTAAAGAGGAAGTTAAGGGAAACGCTAGAGGTTTGTCTTCTGTGTTAGTTAACGAATTAACTAAATCTAAATCATTTTTTCTAGGATTTTTAAATTCTATAAACAAAGTTGTTTTTAAGAAAAATTATAAATTAATATCTATTTTGGCATTACTTTCGGTAATATATTTCTTATACATTATTTTAATTAAGTATCCTGTCAAAATAGGTAAGGCAAGGTACTTTTTAGAAAAAAATAAATTTGAAGATACAAAGATAGAAAAGTTGTTTTTTGCATACAGAGTAAAAAGGCAGATTCATTTATCTTTTGCACTACTTTTGAAAAACATATATCAACTTTTATGGAATTTAACTATTATAGGTGGAATCATTAAACGCTATTCATACTTTTTAGTTCCGTATATTTTAGCAGAAAATCCGGATATAAAAGCAAAAGATGCGATAAGGTTATCTAAAGACATGATGAACGGATATAAGTTTAAGTTATTTTTACTTGAACTTACCTTAATTCCTTGGTATTTATTAGGCTTTATAACTGTTGGATTAAGTGATGTATTATACTTTGATGTGTATAAAGAGTGCATATATTCTTCTTTTTATATGACACTTAGAAAAATATACAAAAAAGAAAATAAAGACGCATTAAAACTTTTAAATGATGAGATTTTAGACGGAAAAGTAACTTTAGGATGTTACCCAGAAGATAAAATAGAAAAAAGGTTTAAAGCACCAAATGTTTTAAAAGGCTTAGATTATGATAGACGGTATAGTATAACTTCTTTGATATTATTATTTTTTACATTTTCATTTATAGGATGGATATGGGAAGTTACGCTTCATTTAGTAAGTGACGGAGTATTTGTAAATCGTGGAACCATGTTTGGCCCTTGGCTTCCTATATATGGAACGGGAGGTATATTAATTCTTGTTTTACTTAAACCATTTAGAAAAAATCCTTGGCTTTTATTTATAACGGCATTTATATTATGTGGCATAGTTGAATATTTTACTGGATGGTATTTAGAAGTATTTAAACATATGAAGTGGTGGGATTATAGTGGCTATATCTTTAATATTGATGGAAGAGTATGCCTTGAAGGTCTTATTATATTTGGTCTTGGAGGTTGTGCGTTTACTTATTGTTTAGCACCACTAATTGATAACCTTTATAAAAATATAAATCCTAATTTAAAAAGTACGATATGTTTAATATTGATATTGTTATTTATAGTAGATATGGTTTATTCTCATTTTAATCCTAATTGTGGTGATGGAATAACAAGTAAGGTATTAAACATAAATGTAAACAAAAAGGATAAGCAAATTAATTAGATTTGCTTATCTTTTTTACTTATTATTTTATCAAACATTGCAAGCATAACGGGAATGGCAAATACGTTTGGAAGTGCGTATCTAAAGTATGTGTTAGCAGGTGATACAAAACATACTAAAAGTATTAAAAATGATGGTATGAGAAGTATTATGTCTTTATATTTTTTTCTATAAAATAAATAAGATAACATAAATAGAAGAATCCATGTGTTAAATCCAATATTAATTAATAATCCAATAAATGGAATATATGGAAATGCTATTGCAAAGCCTCCTAAGACCATTCTTAAAGGCTTTAATTTTTTATTAAAGTGATAATCAAAACCGTAGTTATTAATTATCTTTTTACCTTTAATATGTACATACCAATTAGTTTCAACCGGATAGATATACCCATATGTATTTGCTATAGTAGCTTCTATGTATACTAAAGGGTGTTTTAAAAGTTCATTTTTCCATACTTTAAAATAATTTTTTAAATCATTTTTAGTGTAATACTTATTAAACTCATTTTTAACAGGATCTGCTAAAGCAGGATTGTACCTAGATGCTATGGTATCATAATTTAAGAGTTTATCTATTGCTTTTTTATCATCACTAGTTACTTCTTTTTTATATTCTTTTACATATCTTGCAGTCTGCTGAAAAGGAACTGACAAAACCTCTCTTATGCTTCCGTTTGTGATTTTAAAATGTGGTAATATAACGTTATTATAAGAGTAATAAAACGTAATTGTTATACAAATGATTATGATGTATTTAAATATGTTTTGTCTTCCTAAGAAAAGTAAAAAAGGAAGTGAAAGTAAAACTATATGAAATCCATTATTTCTAAATAATATTATTAGTATGATTAAAAGTATTTCCATTACCATATCTTTAATCTTTAGTTTTCCTTTTAGGTTTATTAGTTTGTAAAATGAAATTATATAAATGATAATAAGGCATCCAAATATAACATCTTTAACAGGACTCATTGCATAAAGTGGAAATACTGGTACTAACGAATAGACAAGTAAACATATTTTTCTATACTTTAAGCTTACGTTTATATCCTTCATAAATTTAATTGTATATGATAAAGTACTTGCTAAAATAATAGTCTGAATAATGCTGTAAATAAATAGTCCTACATTAACAGAAGAAAATAATTTAATTCCAAGCTTAACTAGTGAACCTAAGATTATTGTATGAACAACGGGATGATGATTCGTTAAAATTACGTTTTTATCTAGTAATACAACGTAGTCCGAGTATTTGTTGTTTATATTAAAATACTGTAAAAGTTGAAAGCTAGGATCAGGAGACATAATCGCTGGATAAAATGCAATTATGTAAACTAGCCATAAAAGAATTATAAATAAAATAGAAAATATAAATGGATGTTTATCAAATAACTTTCCTAATTTTCCTGTTTTTTTTCTTTTTTCTGCATCTTTTTTATTGTCTAATCTATCAAATAAGTATTTTATTATTTCCCATAGTATTTTAACTAATAATATAAATGATAATAACGTAATTAAAGGATGCTTTTTAATCATCTTAAAATTACCCGTCATTATAAAACTTGTTCCTATAACCATAAAACTAGTAATTAAAAATGATAATAGAAACGTAATTATATTTTTTCTTTTCATAGTAACTACCTCACGTAAGATTATACACTAAAATAATTAAAATTAATAGTTTTAAAAGATGGTTTTGTAAATAGTTTGTTATAATACTTAAGGAAGGTGTTTTATATGATATTAAACGTAAGTGGAAGAACTGATATAGTAGCATTTTATTCTAATTGGTTTATGAATAGGTTAAAAGCGGGTTATGTCTTAGTTAGAAATCCGTATTATAAAACTTTGGTTAGTAAAATATATTTTAAGGATGTAGATGCGATTGTTTTTTGTACAAAAAATCCAATTCCAATGTTAGATAAATTAGATGATATTAAGATTCCTTTTATATTTCATGTTACTTTAACACCATATAAAAAAGATATCGAACCAAACGTACCTCCTAAAGGATTAATAATAAATGCAATAAAAGAATTATCTAAAAAAATAGGGAAAGATAAATTATGGATTAGGTATGATCCGGTATTTATAAATGATTATTACACGGTAGATTACCACATAAGAAACTTTGATAATATGTGTAAATTATTATCTGGTTATGTAAATAAAATAATTATTTCATTTTTAGATATGTATCAAAACGTAAGATATAATATGCCTTATTTAAGGGCGAAAAAGTTAACGGATGAAGACTACGAAAAAATAGGAACAAACTTTGCTTTGAGCGCTAAAAAGTATAATATGACGGTTCAAACTTGTGCAGAAAAAAGAAATTTAAAAGAATATGGATTTTTAGTTTCCGATTGTGTTACAAAAGAAATAGCTAGAGGTTTAACCAAAAAGAACAAATTTAAAAAGTGGACTGCTAGAGGAAAGTGTTCTTGCGTAAGCATGGTAGATATTGGAGAATATAATACGTGCAAACACATGTGTAAGTATTGTTATGCTAATTATGATGAAAATGCTGTTTTTAAAAACGTGAAAGAGCATAGCGATCTATCTCCTATGTTAACCGGTAACGTTACTCAAAAAGATAGTATAAAAGAAAGAAATAACTAGTGTTATAAATGAATTATAGTTTTATTCTTGATGGTTTGTAAAACAAATTATTTAATATATAAAAGTAAAATAAATGCATAAATAATAAATATTAATAAATTATTTTAAATGTTAATGATATAATTGATAATAAGGAGTTGATAATTATGAATATAACAATATTAGGAGCGGGCGCTTATGCTTTAGGGCTTGCACTAAGATTTAACAAAAACAAAAATAAAATCATTATATGGTCAGCGTTAAAAGAGGAAATCGATGTACTTACTAAAACACATAAAAATGAAAAAGCCTTAAAAGGTGTTACCATGCCTAATAACTTTATTTATACGGAAAATATAGAAAAAGCGATAGATGGTAGTGATATAGTTGTACTTGCGGTTGCAACCAAGTTTTTATCTAGTGTGTGTGATAAGATAAAACCATACATTAAGGATAAACACATTGTAATTGCATCTAAAGGAATAGAGCAAGATACATATATGTTTGCAAGTTCTATCGTAAGAAAAAAATTAAGAACTAAAAAACTTGCAACTATATCAGGACCATCATTTGCTAAAGATATGGCAACTGATGAATTAGTTGGACTTTCACTTGCAACAACGAATAACAAAACAAGGGATATTGTTATTAAAGCGTTATCATCTGACACGTTAAAAATAAGACCTAATAAGGACTTTTTAGGAACTGAATTGTGTGGGACTTTAAAAAACGTAATTGCACTTGCAGCGGGAATGCTAGATGGTATAAATACAAGTGAATCTACTAAGGCTATGTTTTTAACAGAAAGCATAAATGATACTAGAAAACTAATTAGAAAACTTGGTGGAAATGAGAAAACGATTATGTCATTCGCAGGGTTCGGAGACATTTTATTAACGTGTACTTCTAAGTCCTCTAGAAATTACACGTTTGGTAAGATGCTAGGCGGTGGATCATCAAAAAAAGAGCTTGACGAATACTTAAGTCAAACGACGGTGGAAGGCGTATATACATTAGAGTCAGTATATGGTTTAATAAAACAAAAAAGAGTTAAAATGCCGTTTATAAATTTCATTTATGACGTTGTATTTGGATATAGAAAAAAAGAAGATATAATACCATTTTTAAAAGAAAAAGAATAATTTTTAATCACTTTAAAACAAGTGATTTTTTTAATTTTGTAAGGTTGTGTCGAAAGCCTTTTTTTTAGTTAAAATAAGTGATTAAATGTAATTGCTGGGAGGATTTAAAAGTGCTTAAAGTATTAATGGAATTTAGAAAAGGAGTTTTATTTGTAAGATTATATGGAGCTTTAAATAGTTCTACAATAGATATATTTAAAAAGGACGTTAAGGAGGTGATTATAGCATCCGGGATTATGTACGTAGTATTAAACACTTATAATTTAGAGGAGATAACAAAAGAAGGGGTAAAAGAAATTAAGGCATTAAGGAAGATAATGAAAAAAACTGATGGTGATTTATTCTTATTTGGCGGAGAGGTAAAAGAATTAAAATCACTAGTTAATCTAGAAAATGAACTAAACGTTTTTGAAAGGGTCGTGATATAAAAAATGCAAGCCTTATGTCAAAGTGTAGAAGACGTAATAGAGGAAAACAGAAACTTAATTTATAGTGTATGTTCTAAATATCAAGGCTATAATGATAAAGAAGACTTGCATCAAGTTGGAGTAATTGGATTAATGAAAGCATATAAAAATTTTGACGAAGCAAGGGATGTTAAATTTTCTACTTATGCATTTCCGTACATTGTTGGAGAAGTAAGCTCTTACGTAAGAGAAAATAAGGCTATAAAAGTAAGCCGTGACATGATAAGATTAGGAAGAAAAATAAATGAATACATTGATAAACATATAAAGGTAAGAGGATATGCTCCAACAGTTAGTGACATCGCACTTATGCTAGATGCTCCTGAAGAGAAAATAATAAGTGCACTTGATGCTTGTAAACAAACAAAAAGCTTAGATGAAGAGATAAATAACGAAGGAAAAATCATAACCCTTCTTGATGTTACACCGAAAAAAGAAACTTTAAGTAAAGATGTGTTACTTGATTTAAAAGAGGCTTTTTCATATTTAAGTGATGAAGAAAAAATGCTTGTCGAAAACAGATACTTTAAAGACTTAACGCAAAGTGAAGTAGCTGAAATAATGAACGTAAATCAAGTTTATGTATCTAGAATGGAAAAAAAGGTTTTAAAAAAGATGAAAAGCAAGATGGCAGCTTAAATGTCACCTTGTTTTTTTTAATGTATAAATATCCATTTTTTTTAAATACTAATACTGGTGATATAAATGAATAAAGAAAGGTATAAAGAATTAACTAGTAAAATAGTTCCTGAAGAAAATAAAACTAAAAACGGAATTATTGCGTTTTTAACAGGTGGTTTAATTGGCTTTTTAGGACAGGTAATAGTAACTATTTTGGAAAATAATTTTAACGTAGCACATAAAGATGCTACAACGGTAATGATTGTAATATTAATATTTTTAGCGTCACTATTTACCGCAATGGGATTTTTTGACAACTTAGTTTCTAAAGCAAGAGCAGGGTTAATTGTTCCGATAACAGGCTTTGCACATGCTATGACATCAAGCATGATTGACTATAAAAAGGAAGGATTAGTAACCGGAATTGGCGCTAACGCATTTAAGTTAACAGGTAGCGTAATATTATACGGAGTTTTATCTGCGTACGTATTTGGAATTGTTAGATACTTATTTTTTGGAGGTTAATTATGACGATAAAATTTAATAATGTTTATTTAAAAGAAGTATCAGCGGTTGCGGGGCTAGATGAAAAAGAAGGAAATTTTGGAAAGCTTTATGACAAAACGTATGATGATTATTATTTAGGAGAAAAAACCTTTGAACAAGCCGAGATAAAAATGATAAATGACTCGGTAAACATTCTTCTTAATAAAGCGAACATGAAGATGGATGATATAGATGTAATACTAGGAGCAGACTTACTTAACCAAATAACGCCTAATTCCTATGCATCCGTTTTATTTAACAGACCATTTATGGGTGTTTATAATGCTTGTGCTTCTGTTTGTGAGGAAATAATTGTTGCATCAAGTCTTCTTCAAAATAAGAATATTAATAACGTAATGTGTAATACGTCTTGTCATAATATGACCGCAGAAAGACAGTATCGTAATCCGGTTGAGTATGGATGTCCTAAACCTAAAAGATCAACGTTTACCGTAACAGGATGTGCAAGTAACATTTTAAGTACGGAAAAATCATCTATTAAAGTTACATCGGCATCAATTGGAACCACAACTGACTTAGGTGTAACTGACGTATATGATATGGGTTCTGTTATGGCTCCTTCTGCAGCTAGAGTAATATTTGAACATTTAACTGACACAAAAACAAAGGTTAGTGATTATGATCTTATATTAACTGGTGATTTAGGAGTGTATGGTAAAGAAATATTAAGTTTGTATATGATGGAAGCTTATGACATAGATTTAAAAGATAAATTAGTTGATGCGGCATCTATTATATATGATAGAAAAAAACAAGAAAAAGTAAATGCTGGTGGTAGTGGACCTGCTTGCCTCCCTTTGGTATTTTATACAGACATTTTAGGTAAAATGAAAGAAGGAAAACTAAATAGGGTACTAATAGTTGCAACAGGAGCATTAATGTCACCTACGATGAATAACCAAAAACTATCTATTCCATCTATTTCACATTTAGTAGAGCTTGAGGTGATCAAATGATATATTTATATTCATTTTTATTCTGTGGGTTTGTATGTCTTATAGGACAAATAATTTTAGATAATACTAAACTAACTCCAGGACACATAACTAGCATGTTTGTTGTTATAGGAGCATTTTTAGACTCATTTGGTTTATATGATAAGTTTATAAAATGGTTTGGAGCGGGAAGTCTTGTTCCGATAACAAGTTTTGGTCATTCACTTATTCATGGTGCACTAGATGCAGCACACACCAAGGGAATTTTAGGTCTTTTAGGTGGAATGTTTAGTTTAACATCGGCAGGTATAGTAGCTGCAATCGTATTTGGATTTATTTTCAGCCTTATATTTAAAGCAAAAGACTAGTCTTTTGTCTTTTTTTGTGGTATTTTATTAAGTAAGAGGAACTAATTATGAATTATAAGAATTATGATATTAACGTACCGGAATTTGATAGTAAGATTAAATATTATTTTTCACTTTTTTTTATTTCAATAAAATCTTATGAAGTGTTAAGGGATACTTACGGGGAAGATTTAAATCTCTTTAAAAATGAACCAGAAATAACTTCGGTAAACAATTACGAAAATATAAGTTTAATATTTGAAAACTTAAAGTGGAATAATAATCAGATTAATTTATCAGATAAAACAATACTAAATTTATTTAATGGTGATGAGATAAAAAATTATTTTGAGTCGTATTCTAAGGAATCACCAGATTTTAGTATTGATGATCCAGAAAAACTAGAAGAATTTTATTTATACATGATGTTATCTAAAGTAAAAGAAAAAAAAGAATTAGAGTTTGGAACGATTTATGATCTATTTGATACTTTTTCTTTAGAGGAAATATTAAATGCGGTAGCAAACTTAGACTATAGTTTAAAAGATGCTTTTATTAATTTATTTGGAATTAAGGGAGATAAAACATTTGAGATAAATTCTGATAATAAAGTGCAAAATGAAATATTAATAAAACTATATAGCTATATGCTTTTAAAAAGAGAAGAAGCAGATATTTTATCAATTATAAGAAACATAATTTCAAAGGATTCCTATGAATACAATTTCTATGATTATATTAGATATATGTGTAAGGATAAATCTTTAAGTAATGAATTTATTTATAAGATGTTATCTAAGATGGATTATAACTCAATAAAACAAATAAAAGAAGTTTTCGGAGAAAACTTAAATGAAAAGAAAAAGCCTTCTAAAGATAAGGCGTTTAAAAATGCTGTTCAAAATTTAACCGTTATTATTAAGGTAAATAAGGCGTATGAAAAAAGAAAGCAAAAGGGTGCGATTCCTAAAAAAAGGGTTGGAATAGGTAAGGAAAAACAAGAAGAAAATAAAAAAACAAAAAAGGAAGAACCTAAAGCTACAAAAACAAAAGAACCTAAAAAAGATGGCGAAAAACCAAAAAAGAAAGAGATAATAGTTGAAATAAAACAAGATTCCTTAAAC
>CAKPCM010000019.1 GCA_934141615.1 uncultured Bacilli bacterium | reverse complement strand
GATTTGGAGAAACAAAAAAGAGAAATTAGTGTTGTTTCTCCTTTTTTTATTTAAACGCATTCCATAATTTTACCTCTTAAAACTTTCTATAAAGACCGATTGCTTTTCCTAAAATGGTACAATTAGGAAGTATTATTGGTGCCATTGTATCATTTTCTGGCTGTAACCTTATGTGAGTTGCTTCCTTGTAAAATCTTTTTAACGTAACTTCGTTTTCCATTGTCATAGCAACTACTATATCACCATTTCTAGCTACGTTTTGTCTTTGAACGATTACTATATCACCATCAAATATACCAGCATTAATCATACTTTCGCCGCTTACTTTTAAAGTAAATACCTCTTCATTACTTGGAATTAAGTACGTAGGTAAACTAAAATATTCATCTGGAGTTTCAATAGCCTCAATAGGAGAGCCAGCGGTTATTTTACCAAGTAATGGTACTTGTGCTACATCTTCATTTAAGTACTCGTTATTTCCAACAATTTCAAGTGATCTATATTTTGAGTTTGTTTTTTTTATGTATCCTTTAGCTTCTAGCGCTGTTATGTGGGACTGAATAGTTGCGGGTGAGTTAAGCCCTAAAGCAGCACCTATTTCCCTTACAGCAGGTGGGTATCCGTGGTTTGCAACATAACTTTTTATATAATCTAATACGTCTTTTTGACGGTTTGTTAATTTTTCCATAAAGCCTCCCTTTTTAAATTACATTTATATAATATCACACTTACTTTACATTGTCAAACACTTGTTCGATTTTACTATTGACACATACGTTTGTTCGTGATAAGATTTAATTGTAAACAAACGAAGAGAAAAGGAAGTGGTTTTGATGAAATTATTTAAAGGTTATAAAGGAGTAGCTATAATTTATTTGGTTCTAACAATAATAAACGTAGTATGGATTGTTAACTATGAGAAACCATCTAGCGAAAAACAAGTAAGTTCCACAAGAAACGTTGTTTTAAATTCCTAATTATTTATTGATAAATAACCCGTTTTGTCTTATAATTAATTTAAAGATAAGAAAGGGTGTTTTTTTATGAATGATGAAAAGATAATTAGTGCTATAAAAGCAATTTCAATAGCAGAAATATCAAAAGCACAAAGTGGTCATCCCGGAATAGCGCTTGGCGCAGCCCCAATACTATACACTTTATATAGCAAGCACATGAACATTGATGTAACAGATGATAAATGGATTAATAGAGACAGATTTGTTATGTCAGCGGGACACGGCTCAGCGCTTTTATATGCTACACTTTACATGTCAGGATTTGATTTATCAATTAATGATTTAAAGAATTTTAGGCAAATAGACTCCATAACTCCGGGACATCCAGAATATGGTATAACGCCAGGAGTTGATGCGTCAACTGGACCTTTAGGACAAGGAATAGCAAATGCAGTAGGTATGGCAGCAGCGGAAAAATACCTATCCGAAAAGTTTAATAACCTATTAGATTATAAGGTTTATGCGCTATGCGGAGAAGGGGATTTGATGGAAGGAATCTCTTATGAAGCTTGCTCACTTGCCGGAAACTTAAAATTAGGAAACCTAATCGTTTTATATGATTCTAACGGCGTAACATTAGATGCTGATGCTAATAAAACATTTGATGAAGACGTACTAAAAAGATTTGACGCAATGGGATGGCATACGGATTTAGTTCCTGATGGTAATAACCCGATTTTAATAGATATGGCAATATCAAAAGCTAAAAGAAGAACGGATAAACCATCATTTATAGAAATTAAAACAATTATAGGTAAGGACTCCCTTCTTCAAGGAACGAATAAAGTCCATGGATCACCACTTACTAAAGAAGATATAAGACAGTTAAAAGATAAATTAAAACTAGATACAAACCTTTTTGCAAACATAAGTTCTTTACGTAAAGAAATGGCTAACTTTATAAGAATTAGAGTAACTCATGATAAAAGAAAATGGGATACTAAATATAATGCTTATATTAATACTTGTGATGATGAAACAAAGAGATTTTTAGAATCACTAACGGTTGATAAAAGGTATGATATAACAAGATTGTTTAAGGGTAAAACATTAGAAGATGATGCGCTTAGAAATATAAATGGAGCAGTTATGAATGAAATTGCAAATAATTATCCTGCGTTTTTAGGCGGCTCGGCAGACCTTTCATCATCTACTAAAACGTACTTAAATAAATTTGGAGATTTTAGTAGCACTAATTACGGTGGTAAAAACTTCTTTTTTGGTGTAAGAGAACACGCTATGGGTGCGTTTATAAATGGTCTTGCACTATCAGGATTAAGACCTTTTTGTTCTACGTTCTTATCATTTTCAGACTACTTAAAACCATCCATTAGAATGGCTAGTTTGATGAATCTTCCTTGCACGTTTGTATTTACTCATGACTCTGTTATGGTAGGGGAAGACGGTCCAACTCATGAACCAGTTGAACAACTTGCAATGTTAAGAAGCATACCTAATCATTATGTATATAGACCTTGTGATGCTAATGAAATAATTGGTTCTTGGCAAACTATTTTAAATAATGATAAACCATCTTCCATAGTTTTATCTAGAAGTAAGTGCAAAAACTTAAATGAAACTGATCCTTTAAGTGTTAAAAAAGGAGCTTACATAGTAAGGAAAGAGAAAAAACGCTTATTTGGTATTATAATAGCAACTGGATCTGAGGTTTCACTTGCAATAGATATAGCAGAAAAACTATCAAAAAAAGGTATGGAATTAAGGGTTGTATCAAAGCCTTGCATGCGTTTATTTGATGAACAACCACAAAGCTATAAAGATGAAATATTACCAATTGGATATAAGACGTTTGTGATAGAAACAGCTTCTAAATTCGGATGGCATAAATACGTATATAATGATAAATACATAATGGGTATTGATGAATTTGGATATTCAGGTAAAACTGATGATGTTTTAAAAAAACTAAAATTAGACGATGATACAATTACAAAAAAAATAGAAAAATTACTTAAATAATATAATTCGACACTTTTCTTAAATGGAATATATTATCCTTTAAGAGAGGTGTTTTATTATGAGAGTATATTATTTATTTAAGATTAATGATTCTTTTTCAAATCTTTATTATAGTAGAACTTATTATCTTTATAAAATGTTAGAACAAATATCAGAGTCGAGTAAAAATGATTTTATAATTTCGTATAGGTTATTTAGTCAGATGGCTACACCTTTTAATAAAACTGATATTAATAGCAAACTATATAGAAAGTATGCATTTGATGATTCATACAAAAAAACACTTAACAAGCATGTTTTAAATAACTTAACAGAAAATACTAAGCTAACGGTTTATAATACGTATATAAAGATAAAGACCAATAAGAACATAACTGATTTTTTTAAAGTGTTAGAAAACGAAGAAAACATTTTCGTTTGTGATTTTAATAATAAAGATTATTTCTGGCTTAGCAAAGTAACTTCAAAAAAACTTGTATAATATGGTAAAATCTAGTAAAATGGTATTATGAAAGGAAAGTGAAAAATATGTGGTCAAACATTTTATGGTGCGTAATAGGTCTTATAGTAGGATTAGTTGTAGGATTTTTAGGTGCTCGTGCATTCATGAAAAAGTACTTAAAGAAAAATCCACCAATAAATGAAAAAATGATAAAAATTATGATGCAACAGATGGGAAGAACACCAAGTCAAAAACAAATAAATCAAATGATGAAAGCAATGAACAGGGTACAATAAAAGGTTCAGTGCTTTTTAATTTTTACATATAAATTTAAAAAAATAGCAAGTAAGTATTACGCTAGCGTCAAAAAGTGTAAAGAATTTTGCACTTTTTTAAATTCTTATGTTATAATGCTTTATAGGTTAAAGAAGATAAGGAGATGGTTTTTTATGGCAAAATATGATGAATCATCAATTAAAATATTAGAAGGTCTTGAGGCAGTAAGAAAAAGACCAGGTATGTATATAGGTTCTACTGACAAGAGAGGTTTACACCATCTAGTATGGGAAATAGTTGATAATGGTATTGATGAAGCAATTAATGGATATGGTAATCACTTAATCGTTATAATTCATAAAGATGGCTCTGTTTCAGTGTCGGATGAAGGGCGTGGTGTTCCGGTAGGTAAGCACGCATCAGGCAAGTCAACTCCTGAAGTTATATATACAGTACTTCACGCAGGTGGTAAATTCCAAGAAGGTGGATATAAGGTTTCCGGCGGACTTCACGGTGTTGGTGCCTCAGTTGTTAACGCACTTTCTAAATGGATGAAAGTTAGTATATGCCGTGATGGTGGTAAGTATGAAATTTCATTTAAAAACGGAGGACATTTAGACTCTGATTTAAAAAAGGTAGGAACAACAAATAAAACAGGTACAACGGTTAGATTTATGCCGGATGATACCATATTTAGTACGACAACGTTTTCTTTTACTACAATATGTGAAAGAATGCAAGAGTCAGCCTTTTTAATAAAGGGACTTATGATAGATGTTATAGATGAAGAAGATGAAAAAGAGGCACATTATCATTATGAAAGAGGATTAGAAGAGTTTGTTTCTTATTTAAATGAAGGTAAAAAAGTACTTCATAACGTAGTTGGTTTTGATGCTGTTAAAAATAAGATAGAAGTAGAATGTGCTCTTCAGTATACCGATTCATATAGTGAAAACGTTGTATCATTCGTTAATAACGTTAAAACAAGTGATGGTGGAAGCCACGAAGTAGGACTTAAAAGTGCTCTTACAAAAGTATTTAATGATTATGCAAAAAATAATGGATACTTAAAGAATAAGGACAAAAACTTTGAAGGAACTGACGTAAGAGAAGGCCTAACCGTTGTTTTATCGCTTAAGATACCTGAAGATTTATTACAGTTTGAAGGTCAAACAAAAGGAAAACTTGGAACTCCGCTTGCTAAGACGGTAGTAGAGCAAGTAGTCTATGAAAAGATGCAGTACTTCTTAGAAGAAAACAAAGCTGTTGCAACTGATATAATTAACAAAGCATTAAAGGGAAAGGCTGCAAGGGAAGCTGCAAGAAAAGCAAGAGAAGAAGCAAGAAAAGGTAAATCTAAGAATTCTAAAGAAAAGAATTTATCTGATAAGCTAGCTCCTGCAACTAAAAAGAATCCAAAAAAGAACGAACTATTTATAGTCGAAGGTGATTCAGCAGGTGGTAGTGCAAAAACTGGAAGAGAAAGAAGTTATCAAGCAATCCTTCCTCTTCGTGGTAAGGTTTTAAATACCGAAAGATGTACGATGGATGAGGCTTATAAAAACGCCGAGATAAACACTTTAATCTATACCATAGGAGCAGGTGTTGGCTCTGATTTTCACATTGAAGATTGTAATTATGACAAGATAATAATAATGACCGATGCTGATGATGATGGATGTCACATACAGGTTTTACTTGTAACGTTCTTCTATCGTTATATGAGACCTTTAATTGAAGCTGGCAAGGTTTATATTGCAAATCCACCACTTTATAAAATATCATTTGGTAAAAAAGAAGAAGTTTACGCATACTCAGATGAAGAATTAAAAGAACTTACTAAAAACCGTAAAACAGAAGATTTACAAAGATATAAAGGTCTAGGTGAGATGGATGCTAATCAGCTTTGGGAAACTACCATGGATCCTTTAAAAAGAAGCTTAATACAAGTTAAGATAACTGATGTTGCACTTGCGGAGAAAAGAGTATCAATTCTTATGGGTGATAAAGTAGAACCTAGAAAAGAATGGATTGAGGAAAACGTAGACTTTACTTTAGAAGATAACTATGAAATTAAGGCTGCAAATAGAGGTTAAAGGTGGGGTAAAGATATGAGTGAATTATTAAAAAGAATTGAAGAATATTCCCTTGAAGAAATAATGGGAGAACGTTTTGGTAGATATTGTAAGACAATTATATTAGATCGTGCCTTACCAGATGTACGTGATGGGTTAAAACCGGTTCAAAGAAGAATATTATACGGCATGTATAAATCAGGTAACACCTATGATAAAAAGTATCGTAAAAGTGCTAAGGCAGTAGGAGAGATAATGGGTAATTACCATCCTCACGGAGATTCATCTATATATGATGCAATGGTAAGAATGAGTCAAGATTGGAAAATGGCAACTCCTTATATTGATATGCATGGTAATAATGGCTCTATGGATGGTGATGGAGCAGCAGCAATGCGTTATACAGAGGCTAGATTATCAAAAATAAGTAACGTACTTTTAAACGACATAAATAAAGATACTGTAGAGATGGCACCGAACTATGATGATACGTTAATGGAACCAGTTGTACTTCCAGCAGGATTTCCAAACCTTTTAGTTAATGGATCAACGGGTATTTCAGCGGGTTACGCAACTAACATTCCGCCACATAACCTAGGTGAGGTAATAGATGCTTGCATAAAAAGAATAGACTCGCCAAACTGCAGATTAGATTCTATTTTAGAAGTTATGAAAGGCCCTGATTTTCCAACTGGTGGTGTAATTGAAGGTGCAAAACAAATTAAAGAAGCATACGAAACAGGTAAGGGTAAGATAATCGTTAAATGTAAGTATGAACTAGTAAAAGAAAAAGGAAAAACAAGTATCGTTATAACAGAAATACCTTATGAAGTTAATAAGGCAAGTCTTGTTAAGAAGATGAACGATATTAGAATTGATAAAAAAATAGAAGGCATATTAGACGTAAGAGACGAAACATCAAGGGGCGAACTTAGAATTGTAGTAGAATTAAAAAAGGACGCTAACCAAGATTTAATCGTTAATTACTTACTTAAAAATACGGATATGCAAATATCTTACAGCTTTAATATGATTGCGATTGCAAAAAGACGTCCAAGACAACTTGGAGTACTTCAAATATTAGATTACTTTATAGATCATAGAAAAGAAGTTGTAAGAAGAAGAACTAAGTTTGACTTAGATCACGCTAAAGATAGATACCACATCTTAGAAGGATTACTTAAAGCAATTAGCATTTTAGATGATGTTATAAGGGTAATTAGGGCATCTAAAAATAAAGCAGATGCAATTGTAAATTTAGTTAAGGAGTTTTCATTTACCGAAAAGCAAGCAACTGCTATCGTAATGTTACAATTATATAGACTAACCAATACCGATATAACTGACGTTGAAAATGAAATGAGAGCGTTAGAGGATGCCATAAAAGAATATGAACTTATTTTATCTAATGATGACGAACTTAAAAAGGTAGTTAAAGATGAACTTAGAAAAGTTAAAAAAGAGTTTGCTTATCCTCGTAAAACAGAAATTAAAGATGAGATAACAGAAATAAAAATAGATATGACCGATATGATTCCAAAGGAAGATGTTATTGTTGTAGTAACAAGTGAGGGATACGTAAAACGTGTATCTAAAAAATCTTATTCTGCTTTAAATGGTGAAGAAACAGCACTAAAAGATGGTGACTACGTAATAGGTTTATTTGAACAAAATACGTTAGATACTTTACTATTATTTACTAATAAAGGTAATTATTTATATGTTCCAGTTCATACTCTTCCAGAGTTAAAATGGAAGGATTTAGGTAAACATGTAAGTAACTTAGTTCCTATAAAAGAAGATGAAAAAGTAATAAAAGCATTTGCGGTAAGCAAGTTTGATGATAGAGAAATAATTACGTTTACTTCTAATGGTATGACTAAAAAGTCCCTTTTAAAAGACTTTGTTGTGCAACGTTATTCTAAGCCAATTATGTTTATTAAATTAAAGGATAATGACGAAGTAGTAGATGTTTTAATGGATCCTTATAACGAAGTTTTTATTGCAACTAAAAAAGGTTATGGACTTTGGTATGATAGATCTGAAATACCATTAATTGGTCTTAAGACAGCAGGTGTTAAAGCAATTAACCTAAAAGATGATAATGTAGCATCAGCTTGCGTTTTTGATGGTACTTTTGAATACGTAACGATTATTACTCATAAAGGACTTGCAAAGCGTATTAAACTATCCGAGTTTGAAAAGACTACGCGTGCTAAAAGAGGATTACTATTATTAAGAGAAGTAAAGAGTAACCCGCAAGAAATACTTAAAGCGTACGTTAGTGATGCTAAAAAGATGATCATGTTAGTGAGCGATAATGATACTAAGGAAATTAAGCTAACAGAAATACCAATAATGGATAGATATTCAACAGGTTCTACGATAACAAAGAAAAAATTAGATAACGTATATGAAGTTTCTCATCTTACAAAGGATGATGTAACAAATAAAAAAGAGGTAACAAAATCGGTTACTAAAGAAGAAGCTAAAGAAAAAAAAGAAGTATCTTTAAAGGAAATAGATGATAAATTTATGACCATTGATGACTTTTTAGATAACTTTAGTTAAGCAAGGATTAATTAATTTTCCTTGCTTTTTTAAATATTATTTAATATAATACTTTAACAAATGGGGATGATATTTATGGATGAAAAACTAGAAGACGTATTACTTATAAAAAACTTTTTAAAAATGTTTGATGTGTATTATGAAAAAATTCCATATGAAAGTATGCTTGATTTAAAATATAAAGGAAAAACGGGTTTATATCAAGAAGAAAATAAAGTTGGAACACTTTTTTATGATGGTAATAGATATAAAATAATACTTTCGCTAAATGGTTTTGATTTAGAGGCTTTATCGGAAATAAAAAAGGATAAGGGAAGAAGATTTTTAACTTTAAATTATAACTTAGTAAAAAACAGCGATAAAATAGCAGGTAAATATACTATTAATAGTTGTAATAAGAAAAATGATAAAAATAATGGTAAGACTTTTGTCGTAAAGCATAAATTATATGTTTATAATGATGCTAAAAAAATAAAATATTATAGATTTTATACAATAAGAAATGAAGTTTATTTAAATGACTTAAAGACAGATGAATACGTAAACTTTGATAATGATGCTATTAGTCACAAACAAAATGGTAATTTTACTAATGTAAGATATGATTATGATAATAATTTTTTAGACTATTTATACTATTATTATAATGACGAAAATGAACCATTAATGATAAGTGGTGGTCACAAATTATTTAAAGATGATAAGAAAGGTGATCTAACAAAAATAAGAAAAAGTTATAGAATAAAAATGGATGAATTAGATCCAAGATACTCTGATTTTGTAGAAGAACAAAAAAATACTTTAGATTATTTTTATGATGATTTATTTAATCATATAGTAAAAAATTCTCTTCCAACGCTTACTGGTAAAGAAAAAAGATATATATTTGATAAAAAAGAAAGTAATTGTTATAAATTAAAAAGATAGAAGCACAAAATATTTAAACTACCATAAAATACTATGGTGGTTTTTTGTTTGTTTTGGAAAATATTATTAATATTAATAAAGTTTTATATGATTATTTTAAGGAAGACATATTAAATCTATTTTTAGATGGATACTGTCTTGATTATTATTTTTTACTAAAAGAGTTTTACCCCGAATCTATTTTGGTAATAGAAAAAAGTAAGGAACATTGTGCTTCACTAATTAATGGAAACGTGTATGACGTAAGTGGAATTAGAAATGCAAGTGATTTTACCATTCCAAGTAAAATAGAAGCGGATTTTATACATGAATTTTATAACAGAATGGATAACTATGATTATGAAAGAATAATAAAGTTACTAAAAGGAAAAGTTAAAGTTAACATTTAAATTTATCTTTTGTGTGTTATAATTATAAAAGATGACAATTTAAGACAAGTTTATTTACTATAATTGTTCTGGGTGATAATTATGAAGGTTAGGGTTTTTGATTGTGATCATGAAAAGGATTTAGAAGAAGCTGTAAACTCATTTATTTCAGGTAAAGAAATAGTTGATATAAAATATCAAGTTTCAATAGGAGTATGTGGAGAAGAACAGCTTTATTGCTTTTCAGCGATGATAATATACATAGATAAGGGATGATGCATTTTGAAAAAAAATAGCTTTATTAACGGAGCTTTAATAGCGACAATAGGAATAGTTATAACGAAGTTTTTAGGAATTATATACGTAATACCATTTTATGCAATAATAGGAGAATCATCCATTGCTTTATACGGTTATGCCTATACTATATATAACTTATTCTTATCTTTATCAACGGTAGGTATTCCGCCTGCAATGAGTAAGTTAATTAGCGAGTATAACACGCTTGAATATTACAACACAAAAGAAAGAGCGTATAAGCTTGGTAAAAGATTATTGATTGTTCTTGGAATAATTTTATTTATAATCATGTTTTTAGGAGCACCATTAATCGCTAACCAAATAATGGGTGATAATACTGGTGGTAATTCTAAGGAAAGTATTACGTTTGTAATTAGAATTATATCAACTGCAATATTAGTTGTTCCATATCTAAGTGTTACGAAAGGTTACCTTCAAGGACATAAGTTTATTACACCTCCTTCTATAAGTCAGGTGCTTGAACAAGTAGTTAGAATTGCTGTTATTTTAATTGGTAGTTACTTATGTATGAGGGTATTTAAAGTAGGTGTTGTAAATGCTGTTGGTGTTGCGGTATTTGGTGCAACAATAGGAGCTTTGGTAGCACTTATTTATTTGCTTATAAAAATACGTAAGCATAAAAAAGAGATAATACTCCAGGCCGAGGCTAAAGAAGAAGAGAAGAAAATTACAAATAAAGCTATTATAAAGAAGCTTTTAATTTACTCAGTTCCTTTTATATCATTTGGTCTTGCACTTTCGGTATATGACTATATAGATATGACAACGATTATTAATACACTTACAAAAATAGGATTTAAAACCAAGGATGCTGAAAGCATAATAGGTGTTATTAATACGACTGGAAATAAGTTAAACAGCGTTGTTCTTGCAATATCAACTGGACTTATGACAAGCCTTGTTCCAAACATAACGGCAAGTTTTGTTAAGGGAGATAAAAAAGACGTTAAGAAGAAAGTTGAACAATCATTTTTAATGCTTTTATATGTTACTATGCCAATGGCGTTTGGTCTTAGTATTTTAGCAGGACCTGTATTTAACGCCTTTTATGGTGCAAGCCAATGGGGTCCTAAAGTATTTTGCTTTACTATTTTTGTTGCATTATTTAGATGCATGTTTACAACTTCAATATCAATTGCACAGTCACTAAATAAGTTTAAAAACGTATTCTTAAGCATAATCGCAGGAATATTAGTAAAGCTTGTACTGCAAGTTCCAATGATTTATTTGTTTAATAAAATAGGATTAAGACCATTCTGGGGTGCTACATTTGCAACACTATTAGGTCTTACAACATCAGTTGTAACGAACTTAATAGTAATTAATAAAACGGTTAACTTAGATTTTAAAGAATACTTTAAAAAGATGTTTAAATTTGTATATCCACTTATCTTAATGATAGTCACACTTAACGTAATGAAAATATTTATTCCACTTAATACCACTGGTAGATTAAATTCTATAGTATTAATTATAATATATGGTTTGGTAGGTGCTTTAATTTATTTTACACTTACTATAAAAAACGGTATATTTAAAGAAATCTTTGGAGATAAAATATTTAAGAAATTAAAAAAGGTAAAGCATTAGAAAACGCTTTACTTTTTATTTACAAATGTATTTATAATTGCTTTGAGTTTAAATAAGTCGTATGTTATATTAAATGTGTACTAGGGAGATGATAAATAGTGTTTGAAAAAATATATTCGGATGTTTCTAATGAATTGTTAAGAAATAATATAACTGATATAAACATTGTAGTTAGTGTGTATAGAAATAAAATTGTTGATATGGTTGCAAATTATTTTCCTACGTATGAGCATAATTTAGGAGGAACACAGCAAATAATTGAAGTAATAGCAAGACAAGTAGGCAATAAGGCTGAAATGGAAAGATATTTAGATGAAAATGTACCTAAATGGAGAAATTATTTAAATGATAATCAGTTTTTGAACGCTATAGCAGTTTCTATGGCTGAAAGATATTTTAATGAATATAATAAAAATACTTCCATATTAAATGATTATAATATAAATGATGCTGTTTTAGACACAATAAATAGAAATATTAATGACTTTGGACTACGTATAAATGGTGAAAAAGAGTTTATAAATGTAGTTAACAAAATTTTGACTGGATATTTATTAGAAGATAAAAAGATGTTTACAAGTAAAGTATATCATGATGGTAAGAGTTCCTATCAATATGTTATGTCGAAAAGTAAGGGCGAGATTTTGGATGAATTAAATAGAAATGGTGGTAAAATCAGGAGTAGTTTACCACAAGAAAAGTTAGTAAGTACAATTATAAATTCTTACTCAAGAAAATTGGCCTCAAGTTTATATTCAAAAGAAAAAAATAGTGAAGAGTGGATTTATAATAATTTGCTAGAAAAAATCAAAAAAGCTAATTTAAACGATAAACAAAAATCGTATTTAACCGAAAGATTAAACGCAGGATATTATAATGACTTAATAGATTGGAACATAGTATCAAGTGATGAAATGGAGGACATGTTAAATAAATCAAAAAAAGGACCTACTATGTAGATTCTTTTTTTACATCATATACATATCTCCGTTATATCCAGTATTTTGGGTTGATTGATATGGAGTTTGTGAGTTTGAATTCATATTTGTGTTTAAATTATTTTGGTATGGGGCCTCAAGTCTTGATATTCTGTTTTCTAAAACCTTAACCTTTTTTTCTAATGAAGATACTCTTGTATCTAAATTATTATAGTTATCATTCATGTAATTTGGAAACATCATCATGTTAGTAGGCATACCATTTATCATGTTAGGAAATGGCATCATACCCATATTTCTATCATTTTTCATACTTTACCTCCTTAATTTTGCTTTCATTTAATTATATGCTTATTAACTATTTTGGTGTATAATTATGTTTAGGTGATTATTTTGAGATTAAAAAATGTAAAAAATGCAAGTGAAATAATAAGTAAATCTTCTTATGTGGTTTTAAATCCAGAAGATAATAAGGGTAAATGGAATGATGTGTTTAAAAATAACAATCCAATAGATGTTGAAATTGGAATGGGTAAAGGTGACTTTATAATCGGAATGGCAAAAAAATATCCAAACGTTAATTTTATTGGTATTGAAATGTTTGATAGCGTAATAGTGCGTGCGGTTCAGAAACTAGATATAGAAGACATACCTAATCTTAAGTTAATAAGAATTGATGCAAACGAAATAGAAAACATATTTGATAAGGAAATAAATACCATATATTTAAACTTTTCTGATCCTTGGCCAAAGAAAAGACATGCTAAAAGAAGATTAACTTCTGATTCATTCTTAAAGAAATATGACAAAATCTTTAAGGGTAAGAAAAGAATTATTCAAAAAACAGATAACATAGGTTTATTTGCATATTCAATAACTTCACTAAGTACTTATGGTTATACAATAGATGATGTAACGCTTGATTTGAAAAATGAAGGTGACTATAATAACGTCGAAACAGAGTATGAAAAGAAGTTTAATTCATTAGGAATTAAAATATGTAGATTAAAGGCACATAAAGATGATTAGGAAAAAGAAAGTTAGATTATTAATACTTTTGGTTTTTGTTTTACTTATCTTGTTAATTATTTACCTAGATAATAGAGTATGGAATGATAATAGCAATTTTACTTTAAAGAAAAATTTAAATGCTACCGTTTACAGTGATAAAAAGATAAGTGATTATATAAAAAGCATTGAAGGAAAAATAGTAAGTAATAGTAAGATAAATACTAATAGTTTAGGAAATAAGAAAATAAGTTTTATTTATTTAAATAAGCGTGGTAAAAAAAGACGAGGAACGTTTAACATTAAAGTAATAGATGATGTTAAGCCAGTTATTTTTTTATCTTCCGTATACTACGTAAAAAAGGGCTCTTCTGATACGATTAAAAGCTCTATTATGGCAGCGGATAACTATGATGATAATTTATCAAGAAAGATAGTTGGAACCTATGATTTAAATACAATAGGAAGTTATAAGTTAACTTATGTTGCAACTGATAAAAGTGGAAATGAATCTAAAAAAGATTTTACATTAAAGGTATATGAACCTGTTAAAACATCAAGTAAAACAACTCATTTAGAAGATGGTATAAGTTTTAATGACATAGTAAAAAAGTATAAGACAAAAGATAATGAAATTGGAATAGATGTATCAAGACACCAAGAGATAATTGATTTTAAAAAGGTAAAGGAATCTAACGCATCATTTGTAATTATTAGGTTAGGTTATCAAGAAGGAGTAAACGGAAAATATAAGGTAGATCCATACTTTTATAAAAACATTAAAAACGCTATTAAAAATAACCTAAAGGTAGGAGTATATTTTTATTCGTATGCAAATAGCACGATCGAGGCAAAAAAACAAGCAAAATGGGTCATTAATAAAATTAAGAAGTACAAAATTACTATGCCGGTTGCATTTGACTGGGAATGTTATAGTGCTTTTAATGATATGTCACTTAGTCTTTTTGGACTTAATGATGTATCAAATACGTTTTTAGATGAAGTTAAAAAAAGTGGATATAAGGTAATGCTTTACGCAAGTAAAAACTATCTAGAAAGTATATGGACTTATGAAAAACATCCTGTTTGGCTTGCACATTACACGTCTCGCACAAACTATACTGGTAAATACGTAATGTGGCAACTAACGGATAGGGGCAAGATAGACGGAATAGATAAATTAACTGATGTAGATATTTATTATAAGTAGTATATTTTACAAAATGGTTTTAATTTTTTAAAATATTTGTTATAATTAGTTTAAAGTAGGTGAAAGAAATGAAGAAAGTTTTTCTATTACTTGTTTCATTAGTACTTTTATCTGGTTGTACGATAACTAGAATGGATACTAAAACTTATGATGAAGTAATTGATAAGGTTTTATCTTTAAATATAAAATTAAGTAATAAAGTGGGAAAAGGATATAAGTATTATGCTCCTCGTGGTGTAGTAAGAGTTGATGCTAATACTTATAATGATGTTTTAAAAAGAGATTCTACTACTTATTATTTATATGTTGATGTTGTAAGCTATTATTATAAGACGAAGTTAAGTTATAAAAATAGTAAAAATGATTATTACTTTAAAACATTAAAAAACGGAAAAAAAGACGGATACGTTGATATAGTTAAGAAAAATGATAAATTATATGTTCAAATGGTTTATAATTATGCTAAAATAGAAGCGTATGTTGATAAGGATAACCTTAAAAAATCAGTAGAAGATATGAGTTATATTTTATCTAGTGTTAAGTTTAATGACACGCTTCTTAAAAAAATGCACGAACAAGGTACGTTTGGTTCTAAAGAAGAAGCATACAAGTTATTTGATAATAAAGAAAAAGAAGGTAACTTCTTAGAATACGTAAAAGAATACGATAAGTATGATGGTGATGAAAGTAGTGTTACGCCAGAAGAGGAAATAAAGGTAAAAGACAAAACAACAACTACTACTAAAAAACAAGATGAAGAAAAGACTAAAAAGGAAGACGTAACTACAACAAGTAGTGTTAGTGAGAGTAATTAAGAAAGGTGTGATTTTGAGTATGGGACTTATGAATAAATTAAGTAAGATGAAAAGTTTCTTATTCGATGAAGAAGACGAGGAAAAAGAAGTTAGAAAGCCTTCTAAAAAAAGTGCAAAAAAAGAAGAAAAGAAAGAAGACTATATAGATGATTTAAAAGCAAGTGTAAAACCAAAAAAGATAGAAAAGGTAGAAGACTTTTACTTTGAGGATGTATCTGAAGAAGAGACACCTAAAATGCCTGAGGTTCATTCTAGAAGTGAAAGAACTGACGTTAAGTTTAACTTTCAAGAATTTGACGATGAGGATTTCATGGTAGCAAGTAAGAGGCCAGAACCAATAATTCCAGTTAAAAAAGAAGAACCTAAAAGAGTGTTATACCAAGGAAGTAAAAGAAAAGAAGAAACGAAAAAATTTAAACCAAGTCCTATTATCTCTCCAATATATGGTCTTTTAGATGAAGAAGGAAACCACGTTAAGGAAGAGGAGAGCAAAACGGATAAAGCACCTAGCTATAACGATGAAGTATCATTTGATGAGGTAAGAAAAAAAGCCTATGGCGCTCTTGATGAAGAAATAGAAAACACGATGAAAAGATTAAGCAAGAAAACCATTGAAGAAGCAGAAAAAGACATGGAAAAAGAAGATGAGTTATCAAGAGAAAAGAAAAATACTAAGGTAAAGGAAGAAAAACCTGTAGT
The DNA here is from genome assembly GCA_934141615.1 of uncultured Bacilli bacterium. Taxonomy (GTDB): domain Bacteria; phylum Bacillota_I; class Bacilli_A; order RF39; family UBA660; genus Aphodocola. Next base: position 460 of record CAKPCM010000019.1, on the reverse strand, counting down.
AGCATCGTTTGATGATGACGACGATGACGATGATATGATTTTACCAAACGTTAATTTTAAAGAAATAGATGTTGATAAGGAAAAGGATAAACCAAAACATAAGAAAAATGATAAAAAGCATGAAGAAAAAAATATAGCATCACAGGATGATGAAGATGATGATGACGACACAAAGGAACAAGATTTATTCAATTTAATTGATACAATGTATCAAAATAAGGAGGATGAAGATTAATGCAATCATTTTTAAGTGCATATTTACCTATATTAATTTATATATTATTATGTATCCTTATAGTTTTACTTATCATTATCTGTGTTAAGGTAATTAAGACTATGAACAGAGTATCTGATATAGTTGATGATGTAGATGATAAGGTAAGGTCGTTAAATGGGGTTTTTAACATAGTGGATGTTGTAACTGATAAGTTATCTGCATTAACTGAGGTTATATCTGATT
>CAKPCM010000018.1 GCA_934141615.1 uncultured Bacilli bacterium | reverse complement strand
ATTAATAAGTTCCATAACTATCAGCCTCTTTTTAATTATATCATAACAAACTATTTATAACAAAAAAATTATGGCTTATAAATACCATAATTTCTCCCCGTTTTTTCTTACTTCTTTAATGATACCACCACCTAAGCATATATCACCATCATAAAATACACATGCTTGGCCTGGTGTTACCGACTTAACACCTTGTGGATACTTAACTAATATTTCATCATCATTTAACCACTCTAGGCTAACTTCAACATCTTTTTGTCTATATCTAAATTTTGCTGTACATTTTTCTTCCTTTTTTTCATAAGTCCAATTTATTTGGTCTACAACACAAGATGTTGTAATTAAATATTCGTCATTACCTGATTCTATGTACAAAATATTTTTATTTAAATCTTTACCAACTACAAACATTCTGTTTTTTGTTCCACCAATATCAAGGCCTCTTCTTTGACCTATTGTATAATGCATAAGTCCTATATGATTTCCTACTTTTTTACCAGTTTTTATATCAACTATATCTCCAGGCTGATTTGGCAAGTAATTCTTCAAAAAGTTAGAAAAGTTTCTTTCTCCAATAAAACATATTCCGGTTGAATCTTTTTTCTTAGCTGTTACTAAGTCATATTCTTCTGCTATTTTTCTAACGTCAGGCTTTATCATATCTCCTATCGGAAATAAAACGTTTTTAAGTTGCTCTTTAGATACTTGTGATAAAAAGTATGATTGGTCCTTATTGTCGTCTTTAGCGCGCATTAATTGCCCATCTTTTACTCTGCAGTAGTGTCCTGTTGCAATATAGTCTGCTCCTAGTTTTTTTGCTTCTTTAGCAAACTGATCAAACTTAATATACTTATTGCACATAATATCTGGATTAGGCGTTCTTCCCTTTTTTAATTCATCTAAAAAGTAAGTAAATACATAATCCCAATATTCTTTTATAAAGTCTTTACGATAAAGTGGTATTCCAAGTTTGTCACAAACTTTTTTAGCATCGTTATAATCAACTTCTTGAGGACATATTCCCTCATCAGTTGTTGGTGCGCCTTCTACTTCCCCATCTGCAAAAGAATCCCAGTTACGCATAAAAAGTCCAATTACTTCGTAACCTTGTTTTTGAAGCATAATTGCAGCGACTGATGAATCAACACCACCACTCATTCCTATTACTACCTTCTTCTTCATAAGTACCACTTCCTTTTTTCATCTTTTATATTATAGCACATTTTAAAGAAAACTAAAAAGCAAGATTACTTACGCAATCTTGACATTTTATTACACTTTATTTTTTTATATATCATGGTAACTATCCAAGTTAAAAGCATTTCTAAACCTGGTAAAATACATTTAAGAAAATTATCTTCTTCAGGGCTAATAGAATATGCTGCGATAACTAAAGATGCTATTACAATAAATAGTTTATTTATAAAATTAAACTCTATTTTCATTAAAGATAAAAGCTTATCAAGAAACGGAAAAAAGACAAATGCAAAACTAAGTAAAAATAATCCTGTTACAATAGAATATGGTTCTTTAAAAGTAAAAGCTTCTACTGCAAGGGCTAAAAGCATTATAAATGCGCCATTTTTTAAAGCTCTTTTTATGTCTTTTTTAACGTTAAACGTTTTTAACTCTTTCTTCTTTTCATCAATCTTATTCATAATACTACTTTAATATAATACCTTTTATATCGCTATCTAACTGATTAATGAAATTAGATGCGTTTTTATCTGATCCAACTTCACCATAATGAACTGGAACTGCATACTTAGGCTTTATCTCATTTACTAATTTAGATGCTTCACTATCAGTCATTGTATAAGTACCACCTACTGGAACAAATATAACATCACATTTTACCTTTTTAAGTTCATCTGTTACGTCACTATCACCTACCGTAAAATATGAAGTTCCATCTATTATAACGTTATATCCAACCCAGTTATATGATTTTTTATGATAAGACTTACTTATGTTGTATGAAGGAATTGCATCAAATGTTAAGTCTCCTATTTCGTGTGTTTCATTAGGATACGTAACAAGTATGTTACTATCACTTACGCCAAGTGCCTTAATATCACTTTCAATATCACTTGTCACAACAAACTTAGTATTATCATTCATAACCTTCTTTATATCTTCTTTAGAAAAATGATCATAATGTGAATGTGTTATGAATATATAGTTTGCATCATTTTTAGAATCCGTAATTTTATATGGATCAAAATAAATGATTTCATTATTTTTTTCTATTCTTATAGAAGATTGATAATTAAGTGTTACTCCGTCCATCATTTCATCATCCTTTTTATCTTGTTTTTCTTCCGTGTTTTTAGTTTCTTTTATACTTGTTGTTTTTTTATCACTATTTTCCTCGATATCCTTATCTATAACAAGTTCATAAAAACCTGCTACCAAAGCTGCTATCAAAAATATTACTACAGCAACTATAATAGATGTTTTCTTTTCCATTATTTATTCTCCTTTTCATCCCTATATCTTTTTTTACAAGCCTCAATTAATTCTAAAGCATCTTCTTTATTGTGGTATTTTCCTACCTTTACCTCTATCTTTTGAAGAGTTTTATAATTTTCAAAGAAGTTTTTTATCTCATCTAATATAAATGGAGATAAGTCTTCTAATCTGTTAACCTCGTTATATCTTGGATCAACATCAACAACTGATATTAACTTATAATCCTCAAATCCATTATCAATTGCTTCTAAATATCCAATTACTCTTGCAGGAACTACGCAGCCTGGATATGTTGGTTCTGTTCCTATTACCAATATATCAAGTGGATCCCCATCAAGTGCTAAGGTGTTTTCTAAAAATCCATATTCTGCGGGATAGCCCATCGCTGAATATAAAACTCTATCCAATTTTATCCTCTTAGTATCATGATCTACCTCATACTTATTACGAGATCTAAAAGGTATTTCTATTATTGCTTCTACTACATCTTTTTTCATTAATAATTCCTCCTGTTAATAAAATAATTATATCACGAATGGAAAAAGATTAGAAGTTTTAATTCTAATCTTCATCATTATATCCAGAGCAAACGCCTCCGTTATCACAGGTGCAATTTTCATATCCAAAACAGCTTTCATTTCTTTCTTTTTCATCTATTTTATTTTTAATATCAGTACTTAATTTGATGGTTAAAGTAACATCATTTATATTATCATAATTATAAAATTCTCTTTTTCTTAAACCATTTAAAATTAATTTATATACACTTTTTACTTTTAACTTATCAGCGTTTTTAGTTCTTGAAACATTTAAGTTATCATCTACTTCATTATTATAATCATAATAAGTTACCGTAGCTACTACCTTATCTTCTAATGTATCATCTATTACATATTCGCAATTTGTGTGATAAATGTTTTTGCAAGTTAATGATAAGTTATCAGAATATAATTCTTCTTTTTCTTTGCTAAGCTGCTTTATGTCTTTAGGTGCAGCATCAATAAACGTTGTATTAACAACCTCGTAAAATGATAACCCAATTCCTACAGCAAATAAAATAACAGTAGATATTATAGTTATAATTAATGCTTTAGAATTTAGTTTTTTATTAAAAATAAATTTAAAAGATAAATCTAGGAATAAAAAGTTAAGTATTAAATACGTTAGCATGCATAAGAATATCCCCAAATATGGAACTTTGTCTATCAATAAAACGATACCAATTATTACTAAGACAAACGCTACTAAAAAACTGAATATAGCAGGCACAACAACAAATAATATCAAACACACCTTAAAAAGTACAATTAAAACGTTAGAAAACGAATTACTAGATGTGTTATCTGTTTTGCACTTTTCTATTCTTTTAGAATTCTTACTTTTAACAGAATCTTTTTTATTTTCGTTTGTATCATCACCAATATACTTTTTCTTTACAAAACTAACTATACCCGCTACTGATATTAATAAATAAATTATTTCAATTACATATTTCCAGATAATTCCAAGACCATCTCCAAATGGTGAAATAAGTCTTTCAAAAAGCCATCTTCCAGCATCCTCTATTATTATTACAGGAATTTTAAGAATTGCTATAAATAATAACAACACAATAAACTCAAAAACAAACTTAATGATATCAGATTTAGAACGACTTCCTATGTTTCTTACAAGGTCCTTTAGAAAAGAAACAGAATTATCTATAAATTCAGAAAATAAGTTTTTTTCCTTTACACTATCTTCATAGTTCTCATTTAATTTATAGGCTGATAATATTTCCTTTACTAAAGAATCAAAATTACCAAAATCTTTTATAGCATCTTCTTCTGATTTACCGGAAGATACTTTTTCATTAATATAGCCCTCATATTCTTCTAAAATATCATCTACCTCATCTTTACTTAGTACATTAAGTCTTTTTCTTAAATTGCCTAAAAATGTTTTCTTATTCATTATTTGCCACTCTCCTTTATAAATTTACTTACACTTTTATTAAACCTTGTCCATTCATTTAATAACTCATCTTTTCTTTTTTTGCCAAGAACGGTTAAATGGTAATACTTTCTAGGTGGACCCTCGGTCGACTCCTTCAAATATGTTTCAAAATAATTTTCGTTAGTTAATCTTTTTAATATTGGATATATGGTTCCTTCATTAACATCAACTACTTTTGACACTTCTTCAACCATCTCATAACCATATTTATCCTCATTTTCTACAATTAACAATACTAATAGTTCTAAAACGCCCTTTTTAAATTGAGTATTAATAATAATCACCTCACGGTTACATAATAACACCTAGTACTATGTATTGTCAAGTACTAAACTATGCAAAATAAAAAAAGTCAAAGCAAGATTTACTTACCCTTCTTTGGCTTTTTTCTTCTAGATCTTAAATATATGATTTTTTTAATCTTTTCAAATATTTGTTCTTTTTCTTCCGATAAAGTATCTCCGTCAACATATAGAGTACTACAAGATGCACTTGCACTATTTCCTCCGCCACCATTTAAAATACCCATGATAGCATCAATATCCACATTGCCACGATTACTTCTTGCACTTACGTGGTATCCTCCATCTTCAGCCTTACCAAACGTTATAATTGCTTCTGACGTATACTTTAAGGAATAATCGGCAGCCTTTGCAACCTCTTCTTTAGAATACACTTTACTATTATCTATTGCAATACCGTATCTTATTGTTATCCATTCCATTTCATCTACTAAATCTTGAACTCTCCTATCACTTTCATAATCAGTAGAAAAGTACATGTCCACCTTGTCCTTATCAGTCTTTAAAGGAGTATCTAAATCACTTATGCAAAGATAAGTAGATGGATACATATTTTTGTCCTTTTTATTTGTATCAAGCAAAATACCCGTTAACAAGAAATTGTTATAAAGTCTATCTTTTGGATTTATTTTCATTTGTTTTAAAATCCAATACATCATTTCACTAGTACTTGATACCATATCTGGAAGTATAAACTTGTTTTTTGTTTTTATTGTGTTATCATCCGTTTTGTGATGATCTATTACTATTATGTTATTAAAGTCATCATAATTATTTTTAAGTGGCGTCATGAATCCTTTATTAGTATCTAGTACTATCAAAAGTGATTTTTCTACCCTGTTATTTTTAAAATCATCTAAGTTAATGATTACAAAGTTCTTGTCCTTTAATGCTTCATACATGTCACTTTTTTCTACTGATAAACTGTCAAAATCCTTTTGATCAACAACGATGTATGGAGCCTTTTTAAGACGTTTACAAATAAGCGCCATAGCACCAACCGACGCAATTGCATCATAATCCTCATTTAAATGAGTTGTGATATAAACCTGATTAGAATCTTTAATTGCTGCGGTTAACTTTTCTTTATATTCTGATATTTTCTTTTTTAACAATTCACTTTGTTTTCCAGTTTTTTCCATAGTTATATCTCCTGCAAAAATATGATACTCATTTATTGCCTTTTGTCAACAAACAAATTAATTTTTTATTGACAATTTAATATATTTAAATATATAATCATTATGCTAATTTTATGTAAGGAAGCGATTTTATGAAGAAAAAAACATGCATAAGAATCGGAAGTTTAACAATGAGTGCTATGATGCTCTTTACGGCTTGCTCAAATACGAACGTTATGGATAAAAATGAAGTAAGCTTTTCTTACTCAGATTCAGATTTAAATAACTTCGTAACATTTGACAAGATTAAGAATTTTGATTGGTACGTTATAGAAACATCGGATGGTGAAAAAACAGAAATAAAAATTACCAAAAAAGTAACTGTATCTAAAAAGACATCTAACGTTTTGGAATACTACTACACCGACGTTTTAAAAGAAGATTACAAAGTGTATGCTGTTTTGTACAACAAGGAAGATAAAACATACTGGGTAGAAACCGGTCCTGACATTATAAGTGCAGTACCGCTTACAAGTTACTTAGAAAAATATGATTTAATTAAGGCCAGCTACTCAAAAGATGAACTAGAAGATATATATCAAAAAATAACAGACGATTATGAAAAGCAAAAAGAACTAGATGGAAAAGAAAAAGTCTATATAAAGACAAATTCCTTTTACTAGTTCTTTTAATTTATTCTTTTATTAGTGATAATGACACTTTTTCTTTATCCTTATCAATCGCTATTACATAACAATCTACTATGTCGCCTACGCTTAACACATCAGATGGATGCTTAACGTAATCTTTAGAAATTTTAGAGATGTGAACTAAACCATCATTATGAAGTCCAATATCAACAAATGCCCCAAAATCAACAACGTTTCTTACGGTTCCTTGAAGTTTCATGCCTACGCTTAGGTCATCAATAGATAAAACATCACTCTTTAAAATAGGTTGTGCATAATCGTCCCTTGGGTCCCTGTTTGGCTTTTGAAGACTCATTACAACATCACTAAGAGTATATACATCGGTACCTAACATACTAGCATATTTTTCTATATCTAATGAAGAAAGTTTATCTGATAAATTTCTTGTTCCAACGTCTTTTACACCAAAGCCTAAACTTTTTAACAATGAAAGCGTAATATCATAACTTTCTGGGTGGATACTTGTTGCATCAAGTATGTTTTCACCTTCAGGTATTCTTAAAAATCCGATTGCTTGCTCATATACTTTGTCACTTAAAAGTTTCTTTTTCTTAATTTCTTCCCTAGATGAAATCTTTCCGTTTGCCTTTCTGTACGAAAGTATTTTATCAATGTTATTCTTCTTAATTCCAGATACATATTTCAATAAAGATGGTGATGCGGTATTAATGTTTACACCCACGCTATTAACAGCCTTTGATACAACAAAGTCTAAACTTTCAGATAGCTTTTTACCTGCCACATCGTGCTGATATAACCCAACTCCAATACCTTCTGGAGGTACTTTAACAAGCTCTGATAATGGGTCTTGAAGACGTCTACCAATTGATACGGCGCTTCTTTTTTCAACCGCTAAATCTGGAAACTCTTCTATCGCAATATGTGATGCACTATAAATCGATGCACCTGCTTCTGATACGATTACGTACTTACAAGGAACGTTGTATTCTCTAATTAGGTCAGAACAGAATTTCTCGGATTCACGTGATGCCGTTCCGTTTCCAATTGCTATTACATCAACATTGTATTTTTTGATTAATGCCAAAATCTCAAGCTTACATTTTTTTATGTTTTCTTCACTAATGTTTTTTAAGAAAGGCTTTATTACGCAAGAGTCTAAATAATCACCTGTTTTTGAAATAACCGCAATTTTGCATCCGTTAACAAATCCTGGGTCAAAAGCAAGAACTACCCTTTCCTTCATTGGAGGAGTAAGCAATAATGCCTCTAGATTTTTTCCAAAGTTATCAATCGCAGAATCCGTTCCCTTTTCGGTCAAGTCACTTCTAATTTCCCTTTGGACTGATGGAAAAATAAGCCTTTTATAACTATCTTCTATCGCCTCTTTTATATATGAAGCACAAAAACTCTTTTCGTTTTTTATATTCTTCTTTTCTAAATATTCTATTATCTTTTCTTCATTTACATCTATTTTAACAGTTATTACGTTTTCTTTTTCAGCTCTATTAATTGCAAGTATTCTGTGTGGTTTTATTTTGCTTACGGCTTCACTATAGTCATAATACATCTCGTATGTTTTGTTTTCATCTTTAGCATTTTTCTTAATTTTTGTAACTAGTGTACCATATTTATACATGTTTGATCTTATGTATTTTCTGTAACTTGCATTGTCACTTATCCATTCTGCTATTATGTATTTAGCGCCTTCTAATGCACTTGTTTCATCTTTTACGTTTTCATTAATAAATTTTTCGGACATTTTTTTAATGTCACCATTTAAAGGACAAGACATAATCATTTTAGCTAGTGGTTCAAGTCCGTTTTTAATTGCCTCTGTTGCCTTGGTTTTCTTCTTTTCTTTGTACGGTCTATAAAGGTCTTCTACTTCAACTAGTTTTGTAGCATTTGTTATTTGTGATTTTAATTCGTCAGTTAAAAGTCCTTTTTCATCAATTAGTCTTATTACGTCTTCTTTTCTTTTAAGTAAGTTTACTTGATACTCGTAAGCATCACCTATTACCTTTATTTCTTCTTCAGTAAGACCACCTGTTTTGTCTTTTCTATATCTTGCGATAAATGGTATGGTATTTCCCTCACCTAACATTTGAAGGGTTACGTTCACCTGATTTTCAGTTATGTTTAAATTTGTACTTATTTCTTTTACAATACTTTCGTTCATTTTTATTCCTCCACTCATATGATGTACCTACTTATTATAACAAAATAAGGTTTAAAAAACACTAACTTTTGGTGGTTAGTGTAAATTTAAATCATATATCTCTTTTGAAAAATTAAGCGTCATAAAAACATTATATTTTTTTTCGCTTTACAAATACTCTTACAACATAATATAAGAAAACAGCCATTATAATTATGTATACCCATATTAAGACGGTGTTAAAAATTCCCGTTGTGTAATGATTTACGACGGATGGGATTGATGCTGGAATGTATGTGTCTATAAATGTTCTTATCTCTTTTATTGGAATAAATCCATTTATTAAGTTAAGAATTCTAAATAGAATATCTATCATTCCAAATCCGAACATATAAGTTTGAAACCTTTTTGAATATATTATCACAAATACTAATAAAACAATTAGCACAACTAAATCTATGTAAGCCATAATTTCTTCTCCTTCACATTCTACTAGAATAATAACACATTTTTTTAAAAGTTACAATTTAATTTTTTTACAGTTGGAGAGCAACTTTAAATTATTTAACTAAAAAATAGTTTAAACTGAAATGTAACAGTGGGTCTAGGGGGTTTAATTAAACAAAAAAACAAGCCTTTAAGTTAAGCTTGTCTATTTCTTTAAATGGTGGACTGTTAGGGATTCGAACCCTAGACCCACTGATTAAGAGTCAGTTGCTCTACCAACTGAGCTAACAGTCCATTTGAAAATTACTAATTCATTATAACACATTTTTTTCGTTTTGAAAATACTTTTTTTAAAAATGGTGGACGCTATAGGACTCGAACCTATGACCCCTTGCTTGTAAGGCAAGTGCTCTAACCAACTGAGCTAAGCATCCAAATGCAATAATATTTTACTACAATTACATCTAAATAGCAATAACTTTTTTAATAATGTTAGTAAAATAAGATTAACTTTAGTGGTTTTGAATTTTTTAATTTCTTTCATTGTCGTTAAAATCTCGCAAAATAAAAGATACGACTTTAATTAGTCATATCTCCAACATTCGGTATTCTGATAATCCATTTTGTATAACACTTAACGTATTCTTGCTTTTTTCCGTTTATAACAACGTCTTTGGTCGTTTTATAATAAGTAGTATCATTAGTTGAAATACTATCTTGTCTTTCCATACCCGTTGTATAAGCTATTAAAGGATGACCAGATAAAGCTATAGAAAGCCTTGCGCACCCTTCCTCTGTAAAGAACGAATACCAAACGAAAGCAAGCATAAGCACCATTATTAGAATGTTTACTATTTTCATTCCAGCTTTTATAACAAAAATAACAAGTGCAATAATTGCTATTAACGTAATCCATTTAGTTATATTTGCAACTAACATATAAATCAACTCCATATCTTCATTTATATTATACTAACATTGCATAAGTTTTACAACCAAAACTTTAATCTTCGTATGTGAAAACGTTATCAAATAACCTATTTATTCTTGTTTTAACTACTGAAAAGTTCATGTTTTTGTTACCTCTTTTAGAAACTTTATCATCATTTTTTACAGATCTTAACATAATATCTAGCTTCACGGTTCCATCTTCTATGGATTTTAAAAACTGCTCGAAGCCCTTATACTTAAGGCATTTTATTTTGTAATATCTGTAAAATAAATTATCTTCTGTTTTCTTTTTACTTGCATATATAAGTGCTAGTTTGTCTAGTTTCACTTGTGCACGGCACCTAATGGTATCAAAATAGATAAAGCACCTATCTTCTATGAAGTTCATGTTTATATCATATATTTTTATAAAGATTTTTTCATCTTCATAGTCGATTTTTAATTCAAAATAATATTCTTCATTAACGAGTACTTTTTGGTTTAATTTTAAATTTGCATACAAAGTCTTTTTTTGAGGCAATGAAGAATCTGTTTTGCCATATTCTTCTAACATATAGTTACTCTCAAATAAACTAGGACCGTCAAATGTTAGCGAAAAAAGATTTATATTGTATCTGCTAAATCTGGTGGTGGTTTTAAGTTCTACGCCATTATAATCCGGAAAAAACATGCTATCTGGTTCTTTTCCAAGTAGATGTTCCAAGGTTAAACCGCAAGAGTTTTTCTCTTTGCTAATGCTTTCTACGTATCCCTTTTCGTTAAGTTTTAAAAATTCTTCTATTATTTGAAAAAATTCCTGTCTCATAATATATCTCCTTTTTTTAGGTGCTATATTACCAGTTGGTTAGAGCGAAAAAACTCGTATTTTGTAAAAAATATTTGATTTTAATAAAAGTTGGTGGTCGTAGGTTCGTTCCACCACTAAAAAACATCAGAAGGTTTCTGATGTTTAATGCTTAATGGTGCGGGTAAAGGGACTTGAACCCCCACGGATTACTCCACTAGATCCTAAGTCTAGCGCGTCTGCCAATTTCGCCATACCCGCACTTAGTGGTGGACCCTGTAGGACTCGAACCTACGACCGCCCGGTTATGAGCCGGATGCTCTAACCAACTGAGCTAAGGGTCCATATAATTTTCTCACTGCTTTTATATATTATCATATTCTTTTAAGTTAATCAATATGATTAGATAAAAAAATTAATTTTTTTAACAAAAAAACGACGATTACTCGCCGTTTTGTAACATATTTAATAAATCAATCTTAAACTTATCCTTATCTCTGTTGGCTTTTGAAATCATTACACCCTTATACGCCTGAAGTTCTTGTCTATGACCTTCTGATAAAAGTGACTCTGGAGTGATGGTTTCAAGAATTATTGTATGAGAATTTTCACATACAGAATAATGTAAAACTATCTCACCGTGTACCCTGATAAATAAGTCATCGGTTGGTAACTTTAATTCATAGTTCTTCGTGTTTTCTTTACTATTTACACTAACTAATTTACCTAAAAAGTTTCCTTCCTTCATTTCAGGATAAAATTCGAATACTAGTTTTTTATAAGCAAGCATATTATACTTCTTAACAGAACGTTCAAGTTTTTTGAACTCATTTTCGTTTAAGTATTCAAAAATATAAGATCCTTTCATAATTTAACCCCCTTCATCTAATTGGGATATCATCATTTATGCATATTACCCAATTGGTAGCAGTATTATAGCATAAACGACAAGAAATGTCAAATTTCTTTACACTTTGTTTTTTTCATTTAAAACACTTTTTCTAAGAAAAGCTAAAAAATTGTAAATGATATTTAATTAAAATATACCAACTATTAATACTTTTTCTGACACTTAGGACAATAATATGTTCCTCTGCCACCAACCTTTTCCTTTATTATAATGCTACCACAATTATAACACTTCTCACCTTGTCTTTTATGAACCATAAGATGTTCTTCAAAAGTACCCCTATTACCATCTATATTCGGATAAGTTCCCTTATACTTTAATGAATGTTCAAATACTTTCTTAGTATTGTCAATTATTTCCTTTAATTTTGGCTTAGTAAGTCTATCCGCATAACTTTTCGGATTAATTTTGGAAGCAAATAATATTTCATCAGCATAAATATTGCCAATCCCAGTCACGTAACTCTGGTCTAAAAGCATTTTTTTAATATCAGTGTGATGGGTTTTAAACTTTTCCTTCAAGTACTCCGGAGTTAAATTAGAATCAGTATACTCAAGTCCTAATTTTTTATCTAAAAAGAATTTTTCTAACTCATCTTTTTTAATAATTTCCATTTTTCCGAACAATCTCGGATCATTAAAGTGAAGAGAAAAATCACCAAAATAGAAAATAACATAATCGTGTTTATCTCTCTTCTCATTAAGAGCTAATAAATAAAATCTTCCTTCCATTCTAAAGTGAATTATTATGTAATTCGAATCAAGTTCAAATAAAAGCCACTTTCCTCTTCTTTTTACATCCAAAACCGTTTGCCCTTCTGAACTTTTAATAAACTCATCCTTTTTATTATAAACGATTTTATCTAAAAATACTTCTACTTTACAAATTCTTTTACCTATTAAAATCTTTTTTAAATCTCTTTTAGTTGTTTCAACCTCTGCTAATTCAGGCATCTAAACCCCACCTTTTTTATTTATTTTGCATCATACCAATTATCGCCGGTCTCAATATCTACCTTAAGTGGCACATCTAATTTATATGCTCCGTCCATGCATCTGTCTACGATTTCTTTTACCACATCTTCTTCATCTTTTAAAACATTAAAAATGAGTTCATCGTGCACTTGTAAAAGTATTTTACTCTTAAGCTTTTTCTCATTAAATTCGTTATAAATATCAATCATTGCTTTTTTCAAAATATCGGCACTAGAACCTTGAATCGGCGTGTTTAAAGCCATTCTCTCGCCCTGCTGTCTTATCATGTAATTGGTATTATTAAGTTCATCAATTCTTCGTTTTCTATTCATTATTGTTGTAACATAACCCTTTTCATAAGCATCTTTAACAACACTATCCATATATACTTTAGTACCATTATAAGTTTCGAAATATTTATCGATGAAAGCCTTAGCTTCTTTAACCGATATCTTCAAATCTTCAGCAAGTCCGAAACTACTAATTCCGTATAAAATTCCAAAATTAACTGCTTTAGCTTGCCTTCTCATAAGAGGAGTTACTTCATCTTTTCCTACATCGAAAATGTCCATCGCGGTACGCGTATGAATATCCATATCATTTTTAAATGCTTCTATCCAGTTTGGTACCTTTGAAAAGTGAGCGAAAACACGTAATTCTATTTGTGAATAATCGCTTGATAGTAAAACCGAATTTTCTTCAGGAACAAATGCTTTTCTTATAAGTTTACCATAAGTTGTTCTAATAGGAATATTTTGTAAATTAGGTTCAACAGATGATAGTCTTCCTGTTCTCGTAAGTGTTTGTGTATATATCGTATGAATCTTACCATCTTGTAAAATATTTCCTTCCAAACCAATTATGTAAGTACTTTGAAGTTTTGTTAGCATCCTGTGTTCTAATACTAAAGGAACAATTGGGTGTCTATCACTATATTTTTCCAAAATTGATTTATCAGTTGAATAACCGTTTTTTGTTTTCTTTCCCTTACCAATTTCTAGTTTAACAAATAGTATTTCACCTAGTTGTCTTGGCGATGATATATTAAACTTTTCACCTGCAAGTTCGTATATTTTTTCACTTATTTCTTTAATTCTTCCTTCAATTTCAGTATTCATACTATTAAGGACAGACTTATCTACTCTTATTCCAACATATTCCATATCACCCAAAACAATTGAAAGTGGCATCTCAATTTTTTCAAATAAGTATGTGCAATCTTCTTTTTGCATCTCTTCTTCAAGCTCGTTTTTTACCTCGTAGATAAATCTTGCTTTCGCACATACAAGTTCTTTTACTTTATTTTCATCAATTACTTTTGTCTTACTTATAATCTCATAAAATGGTATGTCATATCCAAACTGATTTGCCAAATATGCGATGTCATCTTTAACGTTATAGTTTAGAAGATAAGCCGCAATCATTGGGTCAAATGAAACATTATCCACTTGATAGCCGAGTTTTTTTAGTAAAACGTAGTGTTTCTTTAAATCATATGTGTATTTTTCTAATTTTGATATCTTCTTGATTGCACTTATTACAAGATCTTTTTTTATGTAATAAACCGTATTACCGTCATAAACAGACATTCCAAGTATTTGCCCTAAATGATAGTTTGTCTTGTCTATTTCTATATAAAATGAAACAGGAGCTTTTAAGTTTTCCAACTCATTTACATCTTCTATTTCATTTATCAAAAGTTTCTCGTGACTTTTTTGAACTTTCATATTTTTTAGAAATGAATAAAATTCAAGATTTTCATACATTTTCTTTAAGGATTCCAAATTTCCGTTTGTTATTTTTGTATCCTCAAGTCCAAAACCTAGTGGAACTTCTTTGTAAATAGTAACTAAATCCTTGCTTTCAAAGGCTTTGTCTCTTCCGTTTATCAATTTGGTTGCAACTGCACCTTTTATGTATGCCAAATTATCATAGATAGCTTCTAAGCTTCCATATTCCTGCAAAAGTTTAAGAGCTGTTTTTTCGCCAATTCCTTTAACACCAGGAATGTTGTCTGATGAATCTCCTTGAAGAGCTTTTATATCAATCATTTTTTCTGGGGTAAGACCATATACATCAAAGAAAGTTTCTTTAGTCATCATTACGTAGTCTTTAGGTTTAAGCATTTTCATGATAACTTTATCAGTTATAAGTTGAAGCAAGTCTTTGTCACTACTTACGATTAATCCTCTATAATCATCACAATCATCTATCATTTTAGATAATGTACCAACGATGTCATCCGCTTCATAATTATCTATTTCAAACCATTTGATGCCTAGGTTTGTAAGTATTTCTTTTGCAACTGGAAACTGCTGTTTTAATTCGTTTGGCATCTCTATTCTTCCAGCTTTATAATCCTCATATTTATCATGTCTAAACGTCTTTCCTTTATCAAATGCAACGAGCATATATTCTGGTTTTTCATCGTTTATTATTTTATTTATCATATTAACAAAGCCATACAACGCATTAGTTGGAAAACCTTTAGAATTTTTCATAAAGTTTCCTTGGTATGCCGTAGCGTAATAGCTTCTAAATAACAAATTATTTCCGTCTACTAATATTACCTTTTTCATATCAATTCTCCTATAAGTATATTATATCATGAATAATGTTAAATTGAAATTTATTAAGGTTAGAAAAAGAAAAAAGAGCTTGTTTGCTCTTTTAAATTTGTCCATTATTTTGATTGTTATTAGACCATAATGAAGTATGTTTTGAAGTGTCTATATTATTTTCTAATGCTGCATCTGATTCATCATTAATGTCTAACATTTCTTCCTGAGTAGAAAAAGCCGTATTCATAGCATTTTCTGCGTTAGATGAAACTTCTTCAGCTACACTTTGGTTTGCGTTATTATTTACGTTATCAAACGATGGAGCCACATTATCATTTGATTGAGGCATAACAGGTTCATTCATAACCGGATTATTTTGAACACTTTCTAAAGATGGCACTATATTTTGCCCTACGTTTACATTTTGTGCTGCATCCATAGTATTTGGAGTAACAGGCGTTTGAACATTGTCTTGCACTACGTTATTAAACGTTGGAGATGCCACATTATCATTTGGCTGAGGCATAACAGGTTCATCCATTGCAGGAATATTCTGATTATTTTGAACGCTTTCATTATTTTGTGAATTTAAACTTGATTCCGCACTAGTGTTACCAAAAGGTACGCTACCTACCGGGTTACTCATAACTGGTTCATTCATAACCGGATTATTTTCTATAGCCATTTCGTTTGTCATCATAGCCGTCTGCCCATTCATATTAGGTACTGCGTTAGCATTTGCGCCTAACGTATTATCTGCCATGTTATTTTCATTTGAAATATTTGGATGATTGTTAACTATAGTCGCATCCTTTCCGAATGCTAACATTGGGAAAAATACTACTGGTAATAATATCATACCAACAACAAATCCTCCGCCTTTTCCAAATCTCTTTGCCATACCATTATATAAAACTATCATTGCATATATATTTACAAATGGAACACACAATAATAAAATATACCACCACTCTTTTTCTGCTATCTCGCACATAATATATATGTTATATATTGGAACGATAGATGCCCAACCTGGTTTTCCAGCCTTCTTAAATATTTTCCATAATGATACAATCATCAAAACACCAAGTGCCATAGATAAAAGCCAAAAGAATAATCCCATCGCCGCAATTGCACCAGTTAGTCCTGATGTAGTTGATACTCCATATGAAGTACCTGCATAATAACTTTCATTCATTTTTAATTCCTCCTTTATTTTACTTAATTATATAATTTTAATTAAACTTTATCAATAAAATGATGTATAAAATGTAAAGCATATGCCAAAACTAAACTGAAAGGATGGTTCACATGAAAGACGTAAGCATAAGAAAATACATTATAGATAATTTTAAAGGAGATAACGAAAGTGAAATAGAAGAATCCATAAATGATACTATTAAAGAAGGATTAGAAGAGGCTTTGCCTGGTCTTGGAGTATTTATGGAACTAATATGGAAAAACGCGTCAGATGAAT
>CAKPCM010000017.1 GCA_934141615.1 uncultured Bacilli bacterium | reverse complement strand
ATCACCCAAGCTTGTATTATATACCATTACAAAACTAAATGCACTTATTTGTGCACTTTAGATTTTATATTACATTTAAGAAAGAAATAAAAAAATAAATACATTTTATTGTACTATTAAATATAATATGATAGAATGTATTTGATATGCCTCCTTAGTTAAGTGGTATAACGCAGCCATGGTAAGGCTGAATTGTAAGTTCGATTCTTACAGGAGGCACCATAATTGATGGAAAATCCATTTTTTGGAATAACATAAAAACTACTTTCAATTTAACTTGAAGGTAGTTTTATTTTGATAGTTTAATAACACGTTTGTAAATTGGCATATTAATCAGAATAAGTAATAGTGTTTGATTTTTTGGTTACTGTAGTATATAATATCATACAAAAAGGGAGGCATATTAAAATGAATTTTAATGAAAAACAATCAAAAGAAATTTATGAATTTATAATGAAATATAATTCAGATGAAGGATTTAAGAGTAATATTCAAAATTTATATAATAAAGAAATAAGCAAATTATCAATTTTACATATATATGCATTAGAAGAAATTTTAAGATATGGAACTAAAGGAATATTTAACAAGTTTGTTGACGTAAAAGGAACGTATACCGAAGATCAAGCCGTAGATTTATTTGATGGATTTATAGAATTGTTAAATGATGATCAAAATTTTAAACAATATAAAATGGAACAATTAAAAAAATCACCAGAGACATTATCAGCGATTGAAATGTTTGCCTTCCAATTAATTAGTAGTACTAAAAGTCAAAAAGAACAAATTCATGAAGAAGTGACTGATGAATTAGAATATGATCCGTTAACCCCAATTTTATATTCTAATGATAAACAGATAAGAGAAACATTGGAAAATTTACTTTTTGGAGAATTTGTTCATCATATGTTAGAATTACCTGCTATGAAACCTGTTAAGGTTAGACAAAAAGAATTTGGTATGATAGCTAATATTGATAAACCACTTATAATAGAAAAAATAAGAGAAGTTTTTTTATCACAAGACTCTATGTCACAATTTAAACAAGCAATAGACAATAGATATGTTAAAGTCAAAATGGCTTTATTATTGGGTAAAGGAGAAGAGGCATTTGAACAATATTTGAAATACAATACTAATATTAGTTCTTATGAAATTCTTGGTATAAAGAAAAGTAACATTACCGAAGATATGTATAATTATTTTACAGATATGTTTAATAGGTGGGACGAACGAGATAACGGTCCAAAAAGATAATGAAAACTTATAATATAATATTTACTACTGAGGTGATTGCATGCGATTTATAGATGAGATTAAAAAGAAATTAACTGAAGAAGAGTTTTCTTTTGAACTATTAAATTATTGTAAAGATGAGTTTCAACATGGCGGTTTTGATGAAAATGATAAAGCCGAATTTAGAATGCTGTTTGGTGAAAATATAAAAAAATATTTACCATGTTTAACGCAACAACAAATTAATCAAATGACTCAAGTTTGTATTGATGGAGGTATTTTTGATACTAAAGATATATTATTTTTAGATGGAGCAGCATTTGCTGTAAAATTTCGTGAGCCATCCTTTGAAACTTATCAAGAAAGGACTGATTTTATTTGGATGTCCGAAGAATATAAGTGGTGTGATTTTTTAGATTTTAATTTTTTCTTCACCAATAAAAAACTTGCTAGAAAAGATAAATTATTTTTAGAAAGATTGAGAAATGAATTAAATGAAATTTTTACCGAATATTATAATATTACAACTTTTCCGGAAAAACTAGGATACAATTACGGAACGAATCAGGAAGTTGCTATTAAATGTGATACTGAACAAATTATTAATGGATTAAACAATAATACTTCGTTTTCAATTTCAATCATATGTAATATAAAAGGAACTAATGAAATCCTTTTAACTAAATTAGCATATAATCCATATGGTGAAAAATTAATATTAATTGAGGAAATGAATAAAAATGCCGCTAAACTATCAGAAATATTAAATGAAAAAAATAAAGCAGAAGATAGTGATTTATCCTATTTTGAGGAAGTTATGAATCCTTTTATAAAAGAATCAAACAGTGTCAAATTAAAAAAAAGATATTGATGCGCAAACTGGAAAAGTCTTTAAAGAATCAGATGAAGAAATCAAAAGAGAAAGTTATGCATCATTATCAGAATCTGGAATAGCTAAGCAAGAACCTAAAGATAAACAAGTTTTAACATTAAGGAAAGCAAGAAAGTAAGTTGAAATGCTTTCTTTTTGTTTTAATAACGTGCGTAACATAATTGCAAGTTTATTACTTATTATCATCTTTTACTTAAGAATTGTTAGACTCTTTTTTATCAACACTGCGAATTAGTAGAAAACTCGATTTTGTGATAAAATGTTTATTAGAACTATGAGTTATATTTAACTATGGAGGTAAGTATGAAATCACTATATAATTTAAGATATGAAACACTTAATTTAAAAAACTTGGATACTGCATTTAAAATTCAAAAAGACACATGGCCTGATGACCCAGATTATCATGATCTTTATGATAAAGCCGTAAATAAAGAAGATGATAATTGCTTTTTTCTAGTTTATGACGGCGACGTTTTAGTTGGAATAACTGGTGTGGATGTCTATAACAAGTATCCAGATACTATATGGCTTGATTGGTTTACTATTTTGCCTCAGCACAGAAGAAAAGGATATGGCAAAAAAGTATTATTGGATACAATAAATTATTGCCGTAGTCTGAAGAAATTTGATTGCTTTAGAGTTGACACTACGTATTATGAAAATAGACCAGCGCTAGTTTTATATGATAAAATTATGCAGTTAAAAGAAAATTATACAATTGAAGATACTGAAACTAATAAAAATAATTATATAATATACAGTTATAGTTTAAACGGTAGATTACAACCTTGGAACAATAGATACCTTGGCCTTAAAGATTATTACGATAAATGTAATTGAAATGAGTTTAAAAAAAGTATTAAATTAATGGAAAAAATAACACAATTTAATTCATTATAAATTTGTTATGTTTTACGTATTTAGTTGGTATTATTGATATTAAATGTAAAGGAGGAGAAAAAATGGAAGATATTGTTATTGGTGAACTTACGCTTGTTAATTTTGATTCGAATGATAAAACACATCTTATGACACTTAGAAAACTTGCCAAAGACACTGATATAACATCGAGGTTTAATGGCTTTTTATGGCATTTAAATAATAAAAAAAGCAATTTTTTTAATAAGGGATTTTTTGTTAAAGACGAAGGTAACTTAATTGGTTATATCGATTTAAGCAATTTTAATGAAGAAGAAAAAGCCATATATATAAGACAAGCAATTTTTAAGGAATACAGAGGAAATAAAGAAAAAAGATATGGCACACTTTTATTAAATGAAATAACAGATTACATATTTAGTAATTATCCTATGGTGCATTATATAAAAGCTAGAATTCATCACGATAATATAAGCAGCATGAAGATGGCTTGGAATTGTGGCTTTAAAAATGATGGAGAAATATTTAGTAAGGAAAATCCATATATTATTAATAAAACTAAATAGCAAGGGTTATTAAGTTAGTCTCTTAAATTATTCACTTTCAAAAATATTTCATAGTATAAAATGAAATGATTGGAAGTGATTTTTTTGATTAAGTTAAAATGTATTATAAAAGGAACTTTAGATAGATATAGTTTTAATGTTAAATTGTATGACTTAAATGATAAGCTTATCTTTAAAGGTAAAACGGATATATATGGCAACTTATCCATTAATAATTTAAAGCATGATATATACACTATTGAAGTAGTTAGTATATATGGCATTAAGCCTAGGCTTTACAGATCTAAAATCTATCATAATGGTAATTTGGATTTAAAACTTTATTTTGATGAATTTAAAACAGAAACTAAACTTCCGATTATTTTAAACTTATATGATAAATATTATAAGGGTTTAAAAATAAAAACAAGAGGGGGTAAAATTATATTATGGCAAAACCATATACAATAAACATAGCAGATGGTACGGCAACATCAAATGTTGCAACCGGAACATACACGGTAACATCAGAAATTACCGGTTATGATAACTCGAGTATCGATCCTGCCGAAGTAAACGTAACAGAAGATGTAACTTCATATGCATTTAAGGTTTCTGCAACCGGAACTTTGACGCTTCACGTAACGGAAGATGGAACGGATTCTGGTACGGCTATCGTTGGTGCAACGTTTTCTAGGTGTGATTCTAGCGGAAATGAATATGGAGATCCTGTTGTAACGGATGATTCTGGTAACGCTGTTTTTGAACACGTACCTTACGCCGAAAGTGATGCACCACTTATTTATTACAAACAAATAACATCAGATGGAGATCACGACTTTAGTAGTGAGCTTGCTAATACATCGCTTACCGAAGAGACGCTAACCGTTGAAATAGCAAATGGTATGCCACCAGAAAGTACGTTTACACTAACTGATGCAAATTATGAAGATTTACCAATTGAAAGTGGCATTTTAACCTTTGAATAAAATAGTCTTTTGACTATTTTTTCTTTTAAATATTTACAAAAACATTTGTTCGTGATAAAATTAAATGGAAGTAAAAGGTAAGAAAGGAATAAATAATATGTATTCTTATATAAAAGGTATTATAACAATTATTGATACAAGTTATGTTGTGGTAGAAAATAATGGAATTGGATATATGATATATGTTGCAAATCCATATTCATATAAAGAAAATGAAGAGGTTATTATATATTTATATCAGCAGATAAGAGAAGATGAAAATACTTTGTATGGCTTTAAAACTAAAGATGATAAAGACTTATTCTTAAAACTTATAAGTGTTAAAGGGCTTGGTTGTAAAATGGCTCTTCCAATGCTTTCTGGCGATAATAAAGATGCTATTTTAGATGCGATAGATAGTGGAAACGTAAGTTACTTAAAGAAGTTCCCTAAGATAGGGGATAAGGTTGCAAGGCAAATAATTCTTGACTTAAAAGGTAAACTTGCTAGTGATGATAAAAAGGGTAGTGCAGATAATTTTGAAGAACTTTCTGAAACGCTTAAGTCACTTGGATATAAGCCTAATGATATTAAGAAGGTATTGCCTAAATTAGATGCATCTCTTTCTTTGGAAAAACAAGTTAAAGAGGCACTTAAATTATTATTAAAATAAGAAAGGACTAAATTATGGATAATAGATTAGTTACAGGAGATAAATTAAAGGAAGATGGGTTTGAGTCTAGTATTAGACCACAAACAATTGATGAATATATTGGGCAAAAAGATATAAAAGAGAATATAAAAATATTCATGTCTGCTGCTAAAATGAGAGGTGAAGCATTAGACCACGTATTGTTATATGGTCCTCCAGGACTTGGTAAAACAACGTTATCTTACGTAATAGCAAATGAGATGGGAGCATCCATTAAAACAGCCTCAGGTCCTGCTATTGAAAAATCAGGTGATTTAGCAGCTATTTTATCTTCACTAGAAGAAGGCGACGTATTGTTTATTGATGAAATACATAGAATTCCAAGATTTGTTGAAGAGATTTTATACTCAGCAATGGAGGATTTTACGCTTGACATCATAGTAGGAGGAGAAGGATCTAACCGTAATATAAGAATTGATTTACCACATTTTACGTTAATTGGCGCAACCACTAGAGCAGGAGATTTATCAGCGCCTTTAAGGGATAGATTTGGAATAGTTTCTAAACTTAATTATTACACGGAAGATGAGATAACAGAAATCATTAAAAGAAGTGCTAGGGTTCTTGATTTAACAATTGAAGAAGATGCAGCACGTGAACTTGCTAATAGATGCAGAAGAACTCCTAGAATTGCAAACAGATTACTTAAACGCGTTAGTGATTTCGCTTTAGTTAAGGGTGATGGCACGATAACACTTGATATTACTAAGTATGCTCTTGATTCGTTAAAGGTTGATAAGTTAGGTTTAGATGAAGTCGACTATGAATTGTTAAAAACCATAATCTATAAATTTAATGGTGGTCCTGTTGGGGTTGAAGCAGTCGCGGCTTCAATTGGTGAAGAAGTATCAACGATAGAGGATGTTTGTGAACCTTATCTTCTGCAGATAGGCTACTTAAAAAGAACTCCAAGAGGTAGGATAGTAACGGAGTTGGCCTATAAGCACTTAAATATTGCAAAAGATGGTAAGTAATTGCTATTTTAATAAAAAAAGACTATAATAAATACTTGTTTAGTATTTATTATTTTTTCATTTGGGAGGAAAATTTATGAAAACAGAAGATTTTGATTATGATTTACCAAAAGAGTTAATTGCACAAACTCCTTTAAAAAACAGAAATGCATCACGTATGATGGTGCTTGATAAGAAAACTGGGGAGTATGCTGACAAACATTTTACTGATTTAATAGATTATCTAAATCCTGGCGATACCTTGGTATTAAATGATACAAAGGTAATACCGGCTAGACTTATTGGACATAAGCCTGAAACTGGAGCATTAATAGAAGTATTGATGCTAAAGGATTTAGGGGATGATGAATGGGAGTGTTTAACAAAGCCTGCTAAGAGAATAAAAGAAGGAACCATTGTTAAGTTTTCCGATGAGTTATCCTGCAAGTGTACGTTTGCTGGTAAAGATGGCATAAGACATTATAAGTTTATTTATGATGGAATATTTTTAGAAATATTAGATAGATTAGGTGAGATGCCACTTCCACCATACATTACCGAAAAACTAGATGATAAAAATAGATACCAAACCGTTTATGCTAAAAATCCTGGATCAGCAGCAGCGCCAACAGCAGGACTTCATTTTACTAAGGAATACTTAGAAAAAGTAAAGGAAAAAGGCGTAAATGTAGCTTATGTAACACTTCATGTTGGGCTTGGAACTTTTAGGCCGGTAGTTGTCGAAGATGTTAAAAAGCATGATATGCATTCTGAGTATTACATATTAAGTAGTGAAGTTGCAGATTTACTTAATAAAACAAGAGATGCTGGTAAAAGAATAGTTGCGGTAGGTACAACATCAACTAGGGTACTTGAGACGGTAGCGGATAATAATGGTCACTTTAAAATGCAAAGTGGAAACACAAAGATATTTATTTATCCTGGATATAAATTTCATGGTATAGATGCTCTTTTAACTAATTTTCACTTGCCAAAGTCAACACTTATTATGTTAATTAGTGCTCTTGCAGGCAAGGAAAACGTACTTAACGCATACAAACACGCAGTAAAAGAAAAATACAGATTCTTCTCGTTTGGAGACTGTATGTTCATAAAATAAAAATAATTATATAAAATTAAATGGAGGATAATTATGATAAACAAAAGAACGCTTTACAATTTAAGAAGAGAATCAGGGCTTGATTATAATGATAAAGATCAAATAGAATCAGCTTTAATAATGGCTAATTTTGCAATGGATGAACTTGAAGAAAATTCATGTGAAAACAAAAATGAAGTATTACTTGAACTATATAAAAACACATCACTTTTAAAGAAATTATTATCTGATGGTGTTATGAGAGCAAAATATATGAATGATGTTATTGCGCTTAAGATAAGAATGAAAGAGTTAGAAGCTAAGGAAAAAATAGAAAACTTTAAAATAGATGATTTAATAAGCTTTTTAGATACTTTAACTGAAACTTTAAGTATGGAAGCAAGCATCCAAAAAAACAAGAAAGAAAATACATTAAGTTATAAAGACATAACTAGTAAAGATAGTCAAAATTACTATATGGGTAAAGAAAATGATATAATTACAATATCTAGACCAAGTTATATTGCATCAAGAGTTCGTGGTGCGACAATCTATGCTGCTTGTAAAACAGTTAAAGCAGTAACAAACGGTGCCTCAAAAACTTTAAAAAGAAATTATAAGAGAAATATTTAGTTCTTTTGCTAAATATTTTTTATTATGTTATAATTTCAAATGGTGATTTTATGGGAAAAATTAAATATGAATTAATAAAAAATAATAAGGATGATGAAAACGTAAGATTGGGTATATTACATACTAACCATGGTGATTATGAAACACCACTATTTATGCCAGTTGGAACGCTTGCAAACGTAAAAACCTTGATGCCTGAAGAGTTAAAGGCGTGTGGATCTGCAGTTGTTCTTTCTAATACTTATCATTTATGGTTAAGGCCCGGTGAAGATATTGTACAAAAAGCAGGCGGCCTTAATAAGTTTATGAATTATGATGGACCAACCCTTACTGATTCAGGTGGATTTCAGGTGTTTTCGCTTGCAAAACCTAAAGATATATCCGAAGAGGGAGTTAAGTTTAAAAGCCATATTGATGGTAAAAACTTATTTTTAACTCCAGAAAAGTCAATTCAAATTCAAAATAAATTAGACTCTGATATAGCGATGAGTTTTGATGAATGTATACCTTATCCAGCAACTAGAAGTTATGTTGAAAAATCAGTAGAAAGAACCCTTAGATGGGCTAAAAGAGGTAAAGAGGTTTTTAATAATCCTAATCAATCTTTATTTGGCATCGTTCAAGGTGGTGAGTTTGAGGACCAAAGAAAAAAAAGTGCTATAAAAACGGCTGAGATGGACTTCGATGGATATTCTATAGGAGGAACATCAGTTGGTGAACCAAAAGATGTTATGTATAAGATGATTTCTGATGCAACTTTATATTTACCGAAAGATAAACCTAGGTACTTAATGGGTGTTGGTGAACCAATAGATTTACTTGAGGGAGTATCCCGTGGTATTGATATGTTTGACTGCGTACTTCCAACCCGTCTTGCAAGACATGGAAATTGCTTTACAAGAAATGGCCGTATTAATATTAAAAATGCTAAATATAAAGAGGATTTTACCCCAATTGAAGATACTTGTGATTGTTATACATGCAAGAACTTTACAAAGGCTTACGTAAGACATTTAATAACGTCTGGTGAAGTAAATGGTGGAAGACTTTTATCAATTCATAATATTAGATTTTTAATTAAGGAAATGGAAGAGATAAGAGAAGCTATTAGAAATGACCATTTTGATGAGTATAAAGAAGAATTTATAAGTAAGTATAAAAAACAAAAATAGGCGCTTATTTAAGCGTCTATTTCTTCTTTCATATTTTTACCAATAACTCCTCCTAATATGCTAAAGACAAGTAATACCAAGTAATAAATTACATTTTTTATAGAAAAACTTTCCTTAAATATAACGTTTGATAAAAATACCATAATGACAAATAAAATAGCAAAATATATAAGTCCGGTTACAATGCCTTTTTGTTTTAGTTCTTTACCTAAGTTTAAGGAACCTACAAAAAATGATAATATACTAACCGAGTATAAAAATATGCAGTTTAACTTGTCTGTTGTTACGTTAAAGTAATATAAAATGCTAGTTAAAAGAGCTCCTATTAATATAATTCCTATACCATAAATAAAAGGAAATATCTTATTTTTCATATTCCACCTCTAATTAATTATATTATTTGTATATAAAAATATGATTTAAAACATAATACTAATGGTGATATTATGAACTTAATGATTGTTATATTTAAAACTCTTTTTATATATGTTTTAGTAGCAATAATATTTAGAGTTATGGGAAAAAGAGAAGTAGGACAGTTGGGTACTTTTGATCTTGTTGTGTTTATTTTAATAGCGGAATTAGTAGCACTTGCACTAGAACACAAAGATGGATTTTTAATTAACTTAGTTCCCGTTATTATTCTTGTCTTGCTTCAAATAGTAATTGCAAAAATATCTTTAAAAAGCGTAAAATTTAGAAATTTTGTTGATGGAAAGCCTGTTATCATAATAAAGAAAGGAATCGTTAATTTTAAAAACATGGTAGAACAAAGATATACGTTAGATGATCTTTTATTGCAATTAAGAGAAAAAGACGTAAGAAGTTTAGATGAGGTAGATTACGCGATATTAGAAACAAACGGGAAACTATCCGTGTTTAAAAAAGATGATAAAGATAAAAAAACATACCCACTTCCAATAATATTAGACGGAAAAGTAGAGTTTGATAATTTATATGCGATTGGTAAGACAAAAACATGGCTTCTTAACACCTTAATAGAAAAAAACATAAGTGCCACTGACGTTTTTTATGCTTTTACTAAAAATGGTGAATTATACATAATTAGAAAAGATGAAGAGCAATAGGAATTATTGCTTTTTTTAGATTAAAAGCAGTAAAAAAGAGTAAATAAATAAAAATAGTTAAAATTAGATAAAATTTGTGAAAAAGAAATTTATCTAATTTTTTTCTTCGCAAATATTGTATTTTAAGTAACGCAAAAAAGAATTGCTTTACACAATTTCAAAAAATTCTAAAAAAGTAGATGATTTCAAAGAACAAATGTAGTATAATTTAATCATCAAATCTTAACTGAAAATTGTTTTCTAAAATGTTAAGATCTGAGATGGTTGAAGTAAGTGCATTAAATAGGTGGGCGCTTACTTCTTTTATTTTAAGTTTTAAAGATTTAGTTAAAATATTTCCCTGTTCAAGTAATTGCCTTATAGTATGTGCAAATTGAATAAAGTAATAATGACATTTCATAGAATTGTCATTTCTACTATTTAAATGAGTTATATCAAAGGTTCTATGTTTTTGAGTATAAAAACCTTCATTTTCAATTTTCCATCTTCTTCTACCAAGACTTACAACTTCTTTAATGTTTGAATCATTAATATCAATATTACTTATATATCTAAAAGTAGTAGACTTGTTTTCATATGCTTCAACATATTTAAAAACATTTAAAATATTATTGTTATAAAGGATATTTTTAGATAAGAAATAATTAGGAATATTAGTTTCATTAAACAACAAGATATTACCTTCAAAAGAATTATTTAATTCTCTTAACCTATCAGGTTTCAAATTAAAAATATAGTACCAATTATTACTGGTGCATAAGTTTATTATTGGAGTAGTGGCATATAAAGCATCACCAGTAATAATGAATTTGTATTTAGGATAATTTTTTTTAATACGTTCAATCATTCTTTTAAAAGCGTTAGTTTCACAATCCTGTTTTTGTTTTTCAGTTAACATACTATTGTTTTCAATAAATTCAGAGTCTAAACTGATAACAATATTATTGGCAACTAATTTACATTCCAAAACATATTTATAATAAGAAGTTTTACCATCGTTATGTTTTCTAATTAAACAATTATTATTCAAATTATAGTTATGGTTAGATAAACCAGTACCATCAAATAATAATTGAAAAGCACCATTAAAACGATATTTATCAAACATTTTAGAACGGATTAAAGTTTTAACAATATACTTTTGAATATCTTTTAACTCAGATAATTTAATATTAATAAAAACATCTTGAATAGTTTCCCAATAAGGAAGTTCAGATAACTTTGTATTACAAATAGAAGAAATATTATTAATACATACATCAGTATTGAATTCATCAGATGAGATATTAGAAAGAGAAGTTAAACCACAAATTAAACCAAATAATCTAGTTACACAAATAACTTTCATATTATAAGTGATATAAGACTGATGCCTAATGTCGGTTAGATTGTTAAATTTATCAAATAAATCTGGAAGATACTTGTTAATAATAGAGTATAATTCAATTATTAAATTTTTGTCTTTTCTTAATTCACGTCTTTGTTTTCTGTTCATTACTACATAACCACCTTTTTATTATAAGGTAATTATATCAAATTTCTTTGCGAAGAAAATTTACTCTTTTCATCTGATTAAAAGTATCTTCATTGTTAATTTAAGACTATTATGTTATAATTATTGATGTTGAAAGAAGGGGTAATAATGGATGATAAAGATAAAACGGTAGAAAATGCATTGGATGATATATTTGGAACAGATTTTATTGAAATTGATGATACAAATAAACGTGATACGTTAAAAGAAAAAACATTATTTAGTGAAGATAATTTTAATGTTAATACGAAAGAAGACAATATAAATAAAATACCAAAAACTAACACAGAAAGTGTAGGAGGGCCATTTCAAATAAATGATTTTAGCGTTAGTACCGATAATAGTAATTTAAATGATTCGATAGAAAATAATTACAACGAAGAATTAGTAAAACCAATTTTTCACGCAGATAACTTTAACATTATGGGTAGTGCAAGTAATAATGGTGATAGCTTGGTTGATAGTTCTAGCGAGCTTAATTATAATGAAAACGTTGTAAATGTACCCGCATTAGATTCTATAACTGATAAACCTTATGAGTCTTTAGATAGTAATGAAGTAAGTTCTAATATTAGTAATAACGAAGCTATAAACCATAATAATTATGATTTTAATAATCAAATAAATACTAACTTAAATGCTAGTTATCCAGAAAATAATTTAACAATAGAAAATAGCGAAGCATCATCTAGCAAAGATGTTTTAACAAGTACAAATACTACAAAAGATGATAAATCATTTAATAAGAAAATAATTATATATATAGCACTTGGCGCCATACTTGGGCTTATAGTGGTATTTATATTAGTTAACTTTGTATTTGGAATAGAAAAAAAGGAATTATGCATATCAACGGCAGAAGATACAGGTTATAAATATACTGATGAATACAAAATAACTTATAAGAAAAACAAGATAAATTACGTAGAAAGTACTTATACATATACTGCTTTAAATTCCGAATATAAAGAGCAAATTAAGTACGTAAGTGATGATAAGTTAAGAGCGGTTATAAATTCTAATGGTATGCCAGGATTTACTTATACCTATGAAACTAGCGATGATTATGTAAAAGTAAATGGATATCTGGACTTTACTTTATTTAATTATGATGAAATAGAAAAAATAAATCAGGAAGCTATGCCACTTAGTTACTTTAAGATAAGCCGTGATATGACTTATAAAACATTAAAAGCTAATTTAGAAAAAGAAGGATATAAGTGTACGACAACTAAATAAAATATAAAAAAGATAAAAAGTATGATATAATATCAAGAGCAAGGGAGGAAGTTAACTTGAGAGAATTAACAGAACAAGAAATAGTTAGAAGAGAAAAATTAGAAGAAATTAAAAAGGTATGCAATCCTTATCCAGACAGATACGAAAAAACTCATTCACTTAAAGATGCTAGAAATTTAGAAGACGGAGAAAAAAACGTTAGATTAGCAGGTAGAATAGTATTTATGAGAAAGATGGGTAAATTAAGTTTTATCCGTATAAGAGATTTAGAAGGTTCAATACAGTTAGAACTTAGAATAGATATTGTTGGTGAAGATAATTATGCTTTCTTTAAAAAGCAAATAGACACCGGAGACTTTATTGGTGCAGAAGGTGAGATGTTTACAACTCAAACTGGAGAAAAGACTTTAAGAGTAAATAGCTTTGAGTTTTTAGGAAAAGCGTTAAGACCACTTCCAGATAAGTTCCATGGACTTAATGATACTGAACTTAAATATCGTCAAAGATACGTTGATTTAATATCTAATGAAGAATCAAGACAGGTATTTTTAGGAAGAAGTAGGTTATATGCTTTCATTCATAAATTCTTAGGAGAAAACGGATTTTTAGAAGTTGAAACACCAATACTTCAAACAGCTGTTTGCGGAGCGGCTGCAAAACCATTTTACACTCATCATAACGCACTAGATATTGATTGTAACTTAAGAATTGCACCAGAAACATACCTAAAACAGTGTGTTGCAGCAGGATATGATAGAGTTTACGAAATTGCTAAATGTTTCAGAAACGAAGGAATGGACACTCAGCACTTGCAAGAGTTTACTCAGGTAGAATGGTATGCATCATACTGGAATTTTGAAGATAACGTAAAGTTTTATCAAAAGTTTATTAAATCACTATTAATGGAACTAGTTGGTACTACAAAAATAGAATATCAAGGTGTAACACTTGACTTTGGTAAAGATTCTTGGGATAAGATAAACTATGTTGAAGAAATGAGAAAAATATTTGGTTTTGACTTCTTAGAAGTAGAAGATCCTAAGGAATTAAAAGATAAAATTGTAGAAAAAGGTTTATTTACATACGAAGATTTAGAAGAATATAAATCAGTAAGTCAAATAGTAGACTTTGTATACAAAAAGAAAATTCGTGAAGGAATTGTTCAACCTACTATTATGTATAATTATCCATCTATGCTTATTCCTCTTGCAAGAAGAAATGATAAAGATGATAGGATAATTGATGTGTTCCAAGTAGTAGCATGCGGTAGTGAGCTTTGTAAAGCATACTCTGAGTTAGTTAATCCAATTACTCAAAGAAAAACTTTTGAAGACCAATTAAAAGCTAAAGCACAAGGCGACGATGAGACAATGGATTTAGATGAGAACTTTATGCTTGCAATGGAACAAGGTATGCCTCCTATTTCAGGTTTAGGTTTTGGAATAGATAGATTAATGATGATTATTTATAATCAACCATCTATTAGGGACGTTGTATTATTCCCACTTATGAAACCAGAAATTACAAATCCAAATGAGAAAAAAGAAGATTAGTTCTTCTTTTTCTTTATTTAAAAATATATTTATGGTACAATATGTAATGTTATGAAATAGTAAAGGAGTATTAATTATGTTTATAGGATTTTATGGCGCATCAGTCTTACTTACTTATATAGGACTTGCATTTTCAGTAACAGGAATGGTACTTGCATTTTTAGGACATATTCCAGCTGCTGTTATGTGTCTTATTTTGGCAGGAGTTTGCGATATGTTTGACGGAACGGTTGCAAGAGCTTGCAAAAGAAGTGAAACGGAAAAGAAATTTGGGATTCAAATAGATTCACTTGTTGATACTGTATCATTTGGTGTTTTTCCAATAGTACTTGGTATTTGTATGGGATTTACCAGTAAATTAAATACGGTAGTATACGTAATATACGGTTTAGCAGCAGTTATAAGACTTGCTTACTTTAACGTTTTAGCAGAAGAAAAAACGGTATTTAACAAAAGAAAAAAAGAGAAGGTTTCATATTATTTTGGACTTCCAGTTACAAGTATTGCAATTATTTTACCATTTACGTATAACTTAAATATATTTATGCATCCAAGTGTATTTTTAAAGGCATATCCACTTGTTATGCTTATGACGGCAATACTGTTTGTACTTAATATTAAAATTAAAAAGCCTACTGGTATTTGGTATGTTATCTGTTCTATTTTAGCGGTAATAGAAATAGCTATCATATCAGCTGCAATGAGATAATGAGAAAAGTTTATAAAGGTAATCCAAATGTTGGGTTATCCTTTTTATATAATACCCATTTAGGAAGAATTATTTTAAAACCGCTAGTAAAAAGTAGATTTATATCGCATCTATCTGGAAAGTTTATGGACTCATCCTTATCAAAGATTATGATAAGTTCATTTGTTAAGAAAAATGACATTGATTTAAGTATTTATGAAAAAGATAAATTTGATAGTTTTAATGACTTTTTTACAAGAAAAATAAAAAAGGATAAAAGACCAATACCTAAATCTAATAACTATTTATTATCTCCTTGTGATTCAAAACTAACTTACTTAAAAATCGATAAGAATACCACTTTTAATATAAAAAATAGTACGTATACTATAAATAGTATATTAAAGAATGATTCTTTAGCAAAAAAATATAGGGATGGAATAGCACTTATTTTTAGATTATCACCTGATGATTATCACAGATATATGTTTATATGTGATGGCGTGATTACTTCTAATTATGAAATTAAAGGAAAGTTTCATTCGGTTAATCCGGTAGCATATAAAAATTACGAAGTATTTAAGGAAAATACAAGGGAGTGTACTTCTATTAAAACAAGCGATATGGGGCTTGTTACATACGTAGAAGTAGGGGCACTTTTAGTTGGTAAAATAGAAAATAAAATAAAGTCTGGCATGGTTAAAAAGGGATTAGAAAAAGGATACTTTAAGTATGGTGGTTCAACTATCGTGTTACTATTTGAAAAAAATAAAATTACTTTAGATGAAGAAATAATAAACAATTCATTAAATGGTTTTGAAACATATGTAAAATATGGAGAAAAAATTGGCGAAAAAAAGAAATAGTGTTTTTTAATTAAAAATATTATGTTATTATATTAATATAAGGAGGGATTTAGATGGAAGAAAAAAATAAAGATGACGTAAAAAAATCTGAAGAAGGCTTTGATGAAACTAAAACAGAAGTCTTTGATTCCGAAGAGGAAGTTTTGGATAATGATGAAGAATTAATCGAAGATCCCGAAAATGTAACCCGTGAAATTAACCTAGATGATTTATACGATGGAGCGGTAAATAATACGGTTGTAATTGATCCTATTACGAATAATGAAATATTGCTTGCTGATAAAAAACCTAACTATACGATAGTTGGTATTATAGTTGCGGTTATAATATTACTTGTACTTTATTACGTAAATAATAAGTCAGATTTAGGAAGAACAACAAAAGATGTTGAACCTAAAGTAACTACTACGGCAAAAGAAGAAACAGAAGATAATACTAAGGGAACGTTAACTTGCAGTTATGAAGCTAAAAGTGAAGCAGAATCACAAACTGTAACGTATACGGCAAATTATGAAAAAAACATGGTAATTAAATCAGAATTTAACTTTGTCGCTCAATCATTAACGGATAGTGAATCAGCCGTTGTAAGCGATTTAAAAACTCAGTATGAAAACTTTTTTATAAATAATGCTGCAGCTGTGGGAAACAGAGTAACGTTTGATAAAAACAGCAAAGGTTTTACTTTTAACGTTGAAACTAATTATAAAAAACAAGGTTTTGATGGATTAACACTTACCGATAACCAAACGATATTGTTTGTTAAACCTCAAACTACTGATACCATAGATAGTTTAAAAGATGCATACACTAATAAAGGGTTTAAATGCTCTATAACTAATAATAATGAGGAGTAATGACATGAAAAAAGAAGTTAAAGTAAGTGATGAAGAATTAAAAAGAAGAAAGAGAAGCATGAAAGCACTTAAAACCTGTATGATAGTGCTTGATGTAATTGGTATTATTTTACTTTTCATTCAAATTTTTATTACAAAAGAGATTACTTGGATTTCGTATGTGGCCTTAATCATATGTAATATTCTAACGTTTTCTGTTAAAGTGGAAAAAAGTCCAGACATTAAACTAAGTAAAAAAACTAGCAAGAAGAAATAAAAGCTTCTAGCTAGTTTTTTTCTTAAGTTCTTTTAAAACTATTATTAATACTAAAGAAGTTGTTGTAACAATACCTGCTATCATAGCAAATATTAAAGCATTCATTCCAAAACCTATTTTTCCAAGAACGTATAAAGTGCTGTATTTAATTATTACAGAAATCGTGCTTGTTAAAAATAATTTGTTTGTTTTATCCATTGCTTGAAGTGCAACTGATAGTGTTGGTTGCATGTAAAGTATTAAAAAGAATGGGCCAATTAAATATATGTAATTAATACCAAAATTAACGTTATATACTAGTTTTAGTATTTTGTTTGGAAATATTAATATAACCGTTAAGCAGACAGCTCCAACTAGCATAGATAAAAACATTAGTTTAAGAAGTTTTCTATTAAACTCATTATATTTTTTATTAGCATATGCTTTAGTTATATTTGGCAAAAGAGCGGATGCAATAGATATAGAAAAGAAACTTGGAATAGATAAAAGTGGAACTATATATGAGTTAATAATACCATATTCCATCGTTATGTAATTTGGTGAGTATCCACTAGAAAGAAGGGTATTAGTAAGGATAATTGGTTCTAGAAAAAAGCCTATGGAAGCGATTAATCTAACCGATGTTGTTGGAATGGAAATAGAAAGTATTTCTTTAATAATTTTTTTATTTACTTTACCTCTTTTATTACTTATGTATTTTTTACTTATTGCTTTTTGCATGAATAATATGTTTGAGCTTTCTGTAATTACGTTAAATAATATTAAGAATATTACAGATGTTATGTCACCCTTACTTATTGCGATTGGAAGTAAAAATAGTATTAAAATTATCTTAATTATTTCTTCTGTAACGTTAGTAATTGAAGCTGGAAGCATATCTTCTTTTCCATGCAAAAAACCTCTTTGTACGCTTGATATCATAACAAATGGTATAATTGCACTAATGCTTAAAATAGCGGGCGCTAAAAGCTTGTTATGAAGTGATGCGGCAATTAGGTTTGATGTTAAAATAAGAATAATAATTAGTATTAAACTTATAATCGAACCAACAAGGTAAG
This sequence comes from uncultured Bacilli bacterium, assembly GCA_934141615.1. Lineage (GTDB taxonomy): Bacteria > Bacillota_I > Bacilli_A > RF39 > UBA660 > Aphodocola. The sequence continues at coordinate 334 of CAKPCM010000017.1, read as the reverse complement.
CACTTTTTAAAAGGCTTTTATTGTCATATTTTTCTTCGGCACTTATTTTACTAATAGATATAGGAAATGAAAACTGACAAATTGAAATAATAAGCATAAATGTGGGAGTTATCATCGTATATAAACCAACTACGTTTACACCAGCAATTCTTGTATATATTATTTTTCCTAACATTCCAAGTATTTTAGCTAAAGCACCAGACACTAATAAAATTATTATGTTTTTGATAAGTAAGTTATTTTTAAATTTAATCATAGTAAATTATATTTTTTTGCACAGGTAATTATACCTTGACATCCGGGGGGGGGGTATGTGTTATTATAAACAAGTAAA
>CAKPCM010000016.1 GCA_934141615.1 uncultured Bacilli bacterium | reverse complement strand
TGGTATGTCCTCTATTGTTAAAAGCAGATGGAGAAAAAATGGGTAAAACGGCATCAGGTACTTTATGGGTATCAAGAAATAAGACAACACCATTTGAATTCTTTCAATCATGGATTAATTCATATGATGAAGATGTTGAAAGATCACTTGCTTTTTTTACTAGAATTGATATGAACGAAATAAAAAAATTATGCAAAAAAGATATAAGGCAAGCTAAGGAGTTATTAGCGTTTGAAGTTACTAAATTAGTACATGGGGAAAAAGAAGCAGAAAAAGCAAGAGACACTGCAAGATCTTTATTCAGTGGAAATATTTTAATAAATAATATACCTACAAAGGAAATAAATATAGATAATGATATATTATTAATTGATTTGTTAGTACTATGTTCTTTGGCTAAGTCTAAAACAGAAGCTAAAAGGTTGATTTTGCAAAATGGAATTAAAATAGATGGAGAAAAGGAAAAAAATATAGATAAAATTATAAAAATATCAAATAGAGAAATAGTAATTCAAAAAGGAAAGAAATGCTTTATTAAAATAAGATTTGTTTAGTAAATTTATAATAATTGCTTGACAAATATGCTAAAACTTGCTATTTTATAAGCAATAAGTGAGTTTGAGTGTGATATTATATCTAGCCTCAAAGGGCAAATAAAGGCCTACACGTACTTTAAATAAGCACGGAGTCACTATAGGAGTGACTTACGTGCTTTTTGTTTGCTACTCATAGATAGGAGGAAGAACTTATGAAATATTTTAAGAAATTTGTAGGACATAGATTATATTTATCACCAATGAATATTTTAGATGCTGAAAAATATACCATGTGGATGAATGATAGAAGTGTAACGGATCCAACTGGTAGTACTGTTAAAATTACTTCTATAGAAGGAGAAAAAGAATGGATTACTAATGCATCTAAAACTGGTGATGCAAACTTTGCAATAGTAGATATTAAAACTGATGAACTTTTAGGTAATTGTTCGTTAATGAATATTAATAGAATAAATAGAAGTTGTACAATAGGAATTTTTATTGGAGATGAAGAAAATAGGAATAAAGGCTATGGGAAAGAAGCGTTAAAATTACTTTTGAATTATGCTTTCAATTTGGAAAATATGCATAATGTTAATCTAGAAGTATCTTCATTTAACGAAAGAGCAATTAAATGCTACTCGAAAGTAGGATTTAAAGAGTATGGAAGAAGACATGAAGTATACTTTTTAGATGGTAAATATCATGATAAGATCGAAATGGAAATATTAGAAGATGATTTTAGAAATGAAAGTAAATAAGCATAAGCTTATTTTGATGCTACTAATAGTTTTTATAATTAGTAGCATTTTTATATATTGAAAAAATATAATATGTAATTTAAAATGATAATAGATACGGAAGGTGATTGTATGATACACATAAGAAGGTATGAATATGGTGATGAATTTCAAATAAGTGAAATAATTACTAAGGATTTATACACGGAAAATATTAAAGATTATGAAGAAACTAAAATTAAAGAATTGGCTAAGAATTTAAATCCTGATTTTATTAAAAAAAGAGCAGAAGCATTTCATGCGTACGTTGTGTTAGATGATGAAAAGATTATTGGAATTGGAATGATAGGGCCATATTGGAATAGTCTTACAGAAAGCTCATTTTTTACTATATTTATAGATCCAGAATATAAAGGAAAAGGAATTGGAAGAAAAATAATTGAAACTTTAGAAAGTGATGTATATTATACAAGAGCTAACAGAATAGAAATTCCAGCTTCTATAACAGGTCTTAATTTTTATAAACACTTTGGATATGGTTTTAAGATAACTGATCAAGTTAATGGAAATATAGTAGATGATGAAGGAGAATATAGACTTGAAAAATATCCTAAAAAATCCTATTATAATACTCAAAATATTTATAATGTAAGACCATATATTGACAATAAATACCATAAATTTGATGACTTAATATATAGTTTTATTAAGGAAGGATTTAGAGATTATAAAACCTTTAAGAGGTACATAGATTCTAATTTCAATGACTTATATATAATAGAGTATAATGGATTAAACATAGGATATTTTGATAGAAAAGATGTTAATAAAATTTATCTGATTGATGAATATAGGGATAGTGATATCGAAGAAAACTTAAAAAAACAATTAATACTGTGGAAGAAATAGGCTATGTAATTTAGATTGATATTATATACAAAAGTAAGGAGATGATAAAAGTGGATAAGCTAAAGCATGTAAAACCTCTTAAGAAACATGAAAAAGATGCTATTAATTACATAAAAGAATTTTACGAACATAATTCCAATATAAATGGATCAGGCGGGTTGCATAAATATTTAAATGATTATGATGGATGGTTAAAAAAACTAGATGATGATCGAAATCGTATTCCAAGTGAAGAAAAAGTCCCTGCTGAAACTTATTTTTTGGTTAGAGAAAATGATAATAAAATAGTTGGAATGATAAACATTAGATTAGTGTTAAATGAAAGATTAAGAAAAGCAGGTGGCCATATAGGCTACGGAATAAGACCTACTGAAAGAAGAAAGGGTTATAATAAAGTTAATCTTTATTTAGGACTAAAATGTTTAAAGAATCATGGTGTTAAAGAGGCGTTTCTGGACTGTGATAAAGATAATTTAGGATCAGCAAGAACGATTAAGGCACTTGGAGGAAAATTCATAGGAGAATATTACAATGATGATACAAAATGCATGGTTCAAGATTATTTAATAGATGTGGAAAAATCGTTAAGTAAAAATGAAAAAATATATGAACCTATAATAGGTAAGGAAAAATAAAATGAACATAGTAGAGCAAATAAAAGAGTATGTAAAAGATGAGTGCAATAAGCATAAAAAAGAATCTAAAGATGGTTATGATTTTTGGAATGAACATATAAAGTATGTGTATGATAAAGCGCTTGTGTTAGCTGGAAAATATGATGCTGATATAGAAATAGTATCATTAGGCGCACTTCTTCATGATATAGCATTAATAAAAAAAGTGGGAAAAAGAAGCAATCATCACATAAATGGTGCAAAAATAGCCGAAGAAATATTAAATAAATATAATTATCCACAGGAAAAGATAAAACGTGTTAAAAATTGTGTACTTCACCACCGAACAAGTTTTGATACTGAAAATAAAGAAGAGGTATGTGTATCCGATGCTGACATATTATCTCATTTTGATAACATACCAATGATATTTGATTATGCATATAAAAACTATGATGTTAATTTAAGTAACATAAGAAGTTTTATAAAACGTTATTTTGAAAATGATTATAATGATTTAAGTGATAAAACAAAGACCATTTTTAAAGAAGAATATGAAAATATAATGAAGGTATTATTTAAATAAAAGGAAGCGATTAAAAATGATAAAGTATAGTAATGAAGAAGGCTTTATAAAAGCTAAAAAAATAAAAAGTATTGATGGTAAAAATAGAATAGATAGTTTGCCAGAGATAGCTATCGGTGTTTTTTCTCATCATTTATATGAAGATGTTATAAGTAAATTTCCTTGCGAACCAGTTGGCATTTTATCAACTGCTAATATGGAAAGAAAAGTATATAAATTAAATTATAAAGGTAAGGAAATAACGTTTTTTATGGCAGGTGTAAGTGCTCCTTGGATAGCAGGAGATATAGAAGAGCTTCATGCGTCAGGTGTTAATAAGTTTATAATCTTTGGTAATTGTGGTGTTTTAGATTCTAAAATAGAAGATTGTTCTATTATAATTCCAACTAAAGGATTTAGGGATGAAGGAACAAGTTATCATTATATTGAAGATGACAGTGAAATTATAGACATGGATTTAAAGTATAAAGATAAATTTATTGAAATATTAAATGAGTATTACTTTGACTATACGCAAGGATATACATGGACAACTGATGCTATATATAGGGAAACTAAAGAGAAGGTTAATTATTATAAACAAAAGGGTGCGATATGTGTAGAAATGGAAGGTACGGCAATAGCAGCGGTATGTAAAAAATTAAATATAGATTATTTTACGTTTTATTATGCAGGAGATAATTTAGATGCAGCAGTATGGGATGAGCGAAGTTTAAGTGGTCTTACAAAAATAGATAAGAAAAAAGAGGTTATGACGCTTGCTTTAGAGTTGTCTAGAAAAATATAATATAAGACATTATAATTTATGTCTTATTTTTATGCCATAAAATAAGGCTTTTTAGGCCTTTATAATTTTATTTTTCTAATTAAAGTGGAAATAATGCATAATTTATAGTATAATAATTATCGTATGAGAGGTGAGGATAATGCTACCAAAAATAAAAAGATTTGTAAGGAATAATAAAAAGCAGGTTAAAATAGGACTTTTAGTTTTATTAGTTATAATTATTTTACTTGTACTATACAAATCATTATTTTATTCAAGTTCAGAAAAATCAGTTTATGGAGTTAGAATAAGAGATATAAAGGATCACGAATTTACTGTTTCTGAAAAGAAAGATGTGCAAGATAAGGTATCTTCAATTGATGGGGTTGAGGAATCAGAAGTAGTAATAAAGGGAAGATTAATTAAGTTTTTTGTTACGTTTAAGGAAGGTGTATCAACGGATGATATGAAAGCTAAATTTAGTGAAATTTTAAATTACTTAAGCGATGATACAAAAACTTATTATGACTTAGAGTTTTATTCAAAGCAAATGCAAGGTGATACTATGAAATATCCAGTTACTGGATACAAACACAAGAGTAAAACTGAAATTACGTTTGACGTTTTATAAGAGGTGGTAGAAATGAAAAAGAAGAAAAATAACAAGTGGATAGTTGCATTATTCATTCTTATATTATTAGGAATTTTGGTCTTATTAATTAATTCTAGTAAGGGACCAAATAGTGATTCTAAGCTTAATTTAACGGAGAAAAAATGGATAGAAAACAATAAGAAAGAAGTTATAAATATTTCGGTTGCTAATAACATACCAATATTTAGTAGTGATGGTGAGGGAGTATTTTTTGACTTCGCATCTAAGTTTGAAGACCAAACAGGATTATCATTAAACTTAATATCTTATGATGCATCAGGTGATACTGAAGAAAATGATTTATATTTCGAAGTAGTTAAACAAGATGATTATAAAACAGTAAAAGATAGTGATATGGTCTTTTATAAGGACTACTATGTATTAATTTCAAAAGATAGTGAGAAAATAACGGCACCTTATGAAATAAGAAACAAAAAAATTGGTGTGTTATCTGATGATTTAGCGAACGTAAGTTATTACATTTCATCTGATAATGGTGTTACATACCAACCTTATCAAAATGTTTTAGAATTACAAAACGCTTTAAAAAATGGTGATGTTAACTATATAGCAGCGCCTAAAACAAGGTTTGAATCATTCATTTTAGAAAATAAATATCACATTGTATATAACATTACTGAAATGAAAGAAGCCTACGTTTTAAAAACATCTAAAGATACTAATAAGCATTTAGCTAGCATCGTTAGAAAAAAATACTTAGATTATAAGGCAAACAAATTAGAAAAAAAATATAATGAATCATTGATGGATTTATTATTAGAAAAAAATGATATTTCAGAAAAATCAAAGGCAGACTTCCTAAGTAAGAGATATGTATTTGGATACTTGGAAAATGAACCTTACACAAATACTATTAATAACAAATTAATCGGATTAGATAGTACATACATTAATTCATTTAGTGATATTACTGGAGCCTCATTTACCCTTAAGAAATATCATTCAGTTAAGGATTTAAAAAATGATTTAAATAGTGGAAAGGTTGATATAGCACCTAACTATTATAATTACTCAGGATTAAGTGGTAAGTATGTAACAACTATTTCACCATATGATGAACAATATGTTGTTTTAGTACACAAAAATAAAACTGATTTTGTTGTTAATTCTGTTAAATCTTTAAAAGATAAGGAAGTTATAACAACTAACTCAACGCTTGCAAAGTACTTAGAGAAAAACGGAAAAGCTAAAATAGTAGCATATGATAAAGTAAGTACTTTAATAAGTAAGATTAAAAAAGATAGCATTGTTGTTTTAGACCAAAGCGTATATGAAATGTATAAAGATAGTAAGTTATCTGATTACCGAGTTATATATAATGATAAAGAAAACTTAGAATATGGATATATGATAAGTGATACTTCAGAAAACGGAACGTTTAAATCATTATTTACCTCTTACATGGAAACGATTAATTATAAACAAATGTATAACGTAGCATGGAAGGAATACTCTAAGGATTCTAAGGAAGTAAGTTATGGTTTCGTATATGTTATTATAGCGGTACTTGTATTATTCGTATTATATCTATTATTAAGAAATAAAATAAAAATAAAGAAGAAAAATAAACGTGAAGAAACAATTAGATACATTGATCCACTTACTTCACTTAAGAATCGTAACTATTTAAATAAGAACTTTAAACGTTGGGGTAACAATGCAATTTATCCTCAATCTATAATAGTTGTTAACTTAAATAACTTACGTCATGTAAATGATGTATATGGTCATGAAGAAGGGGATAAGTTAATTAAACTTGCTGCCAATATTCTAATTAGAAACCAACTAGAACAAAGTGATATAATAAGAACCGATGGTAACGAATACTTAATTTATATGGTTGGTTATGAGAAGAATAAGGTTGTATCTTACATGAGAAAGTTATACAAGGAGCTTAAAGAATTACCATATGGTTATGGAGCTACTTTAGGATATAGTATGATTGAAGATGATATAAAGACAATCGATGATGCTATAAATGAGGCAGTTCTAGAAATAAGAGCTAATAAAGAGATGTCTGGTAAGAATAAATAGGTGACATATGAAAAAACAAAAGGAAAAAATAAAGGGGTCTATAAAAGAAAATATTTCTCTTATGAGTACTCCACTTATGTCAATATTACCTGGTCAAATATCATTCTTTGTGATATTATCCATAATCCCATTAATAAGTTTATTAGTTATGTTTGCATCTAAGCTATCACTTAGCTTTGATTCAGTAACAAACTTTATTACTCATTACGTACCAACTGGGGTTTCGGGATTAATTATTTCTGTTTTTGAGCAGCAGAAGGTAGGCACGTTAGATGTATTATTTATAATAACTGCGTTTTACATCGCGGCTAAAGCAACTCATTCAATAATAATTGCATCAACGCAGATATATGGTGGAAAGCAAAGAAATTTTGTTAGAACCAGAATAAAAGCCATAATAATGCTTATCATACTAATATTTTTAGTTTTATCAATTATTGGTATTTTATCTATTGGAAGTAGAATTGTTGATTATATAGCAGAGGTAAATGGTACGATATCTCCTTATACATCAATTTTCTATGACATTATTAAATGGCCGTTTGTATTTTTCATGATATTTATAGCAATAAAAGTAATATATACAATAGCACCTAATGTTACAATTCCAAGTAAAAGTGTTAATAAAGGGGCTTTATTTACTACCATAATATGGGGTGTTACAACGTTTATTTACTCATTTTATGTTACTCATTTAGCAAATTACTCAAAGTTTTATGGTAACTTATCCAACTTAATAATATTAATGATTTGGATATACTGGATGAGTTATATATTCGTTTTAGGTATGACAATAAATAACTATAAATTAAATGAAGAATTAGAAAAAACTTCTAAAATGAAAAGTCTTGATTAAAAGACTTTTTTTTGTGTTATAATTGTATTGTTAAAAATATGTTTAGGAGGTTAATATGAAAGATAAAATACAAAACTTTTTAAAACAGACATATTTAAAAATAAAGATAAGGACAAAGGAAATAAGTTTAATAAGATACATAAAAACTAATGTTTTATTTATAACCTTTGTTTTAATAAACCTTATTAACTCTTGGTTACTTAGAATAGTTACAATGGGTAACTTATTTAGTTTTAAAGGTATCATATCAGATTTAGCATTTATACTAATTACTGGTTCATTTGCATATCTTTTAAAACCAAAGAAACAAATAAGGGTATTAATGCCACTTACGATAGTTATGACGGCAGCTTGTATTATAAATGCTGTATATTATGAGAATTATGTTTCGTTCGCATCATTTTCACTTTTATCAACAGCATCATTTTTAGGAGATATGAATGGAGATATTGTAACGGGATTAATTCATCTTAAAGATGTTATATTAATATTTCCTGTAATAGTGCTTCCAGTCGTTCACATTATCTTAAAAAAGAAAAAATATTATCCTAAAGTAGAAATACTTGAAAGACCTAAAAAAAGATTTTTAAACACCGTAATTTTGGGTGCAGTAATGGCATTTTTTACCATTACAATGATGAGTGGATCTGATTATAGTAGGCTAAAAAAACAATGGAATAGGGAGTACTTAGTTCAAAGATTTGGTATCTATGTATATCAATTAAATGATGCGATTAAAAGTACTCAGTCTAAATTTACTAGTATGTTTGGTTATGATAGTGCATCTAAAACGGTTAGGGAATTTTATGATGAAAAGAAAAAAACTGATACCGTAAATGATAAAACAAATGAATACACAAACATATTTGAAGGTAAAAACGTAATTGTTATTCACTCTGAAAGTATGATGACTCAAAATATGACGTTATCATTTAATAATCAGGAGTTAACACCTAACTTAAACAAATTAGCAAGTGAGGGATTATTCTTCTCAAATTACTATCCACAAGTAAGTGTTGGAACGTCAAGTGATACAGAATTTACCTTTAATACTTCACTTCTTCCAGCATCAACGGGTACGGTATTTGTTAACTACTGGAAAAGAACTTATGAAGCAATGCCTAACATATTTAAAAATAAAGGTTATTATACTGCTAGTATGCATGCTAATAACGCATCCTTCTGGAATAGAAACGTTATGCATCAAACACTCGGATATGATAAGTTTTATGCAAAAGACTCATTTGATTATTCTAACTCAGATGATATTATGGGAATGGGATTATCAGATAAAGCATTCTTTAAACAAGCAACAAACAAAATAAAGAAAATAAATGAAAAAAATAATAATTACTTTGTAACTTTAATTACTTTATCAAATCATACTCCTTGGGAAGATGAAGATAAATATGGTGATTATTCAGTTGATTATAAATATACCGAAACAGATTCTAATGGAAATACTGTGGAAAAAAGTTTACCTTACCTAGAAGGAACAGAACTTGGTAGATATTATAAATCAGTTCACTATGCAGACTCTGCAATTGGAGAGTTTATAAATGAATTAGATAGTGAAGGCTTATTAGAAAATACGGTTGTCGTTATATATGGAGACCATGATGCTAAAATATCTAAAAAACAATATAAACATTTCTATAACTATGATTTTGAGGCTAGTAAAGCGTCAGGTGAAAATGAATACTATGATAGTTCTAATGAAAATTACGTTGATGTAGATTATTATAACTATGAGTTAAATAGAAAGGTACCATTTATTATTTGGACGAAAAATAGTAGTGGTAATAAACTACTAAATAAAAAGATAGATAAGGTAATGGGAATGTATGATGCAATGCCAACCCTTGCTAATATGTTTAACTTTAATTATAAGTATGCTCTAGGTCACGACATATTTAATACGGATAATAATATTGTCGTATTTCCTAATGGTAACTGGGTAACTGATAAAATGTATTATAATGCACAAAAGGAAGAATACCTACTATTAAAAGATAGTGTTGTAAACGATGATGAGATAGAAAAGAATAAAGAGTATGCTAATAAATTATTAGAAGTTTCTGATTCGATTATTGTTTATGATTTAGAAGCAGGAGGTAATAATGAAAAAAAGTAAAAAGATATTAATTACCCTTATAATATTAGTATTACTTTTAATTATAGGAATGCTAGTTTATATGTTTTTCTTTAAAACTGATGAAAATGAAGTAAAAGTAATTAAAACAATATCTAAGTATGGATATACTTTAGATGAAAATGAAACTGCGCTTTATAAAGAAGAATTTGAAAAGTTAGATAAGGTTTTATCATCTAAAGACGTAAATTATGAAGATTATGCTAAAGAAATATCAAAACTATTTATAATTGACTTTTATACTCTAAGTAATAAGTTATCTAAAAACGATATTGGTGGAACACAGTTTATTAAGGAAGATATGAGAGATAACTTTATTGATCAAGCAAGAAGTACGTTTTATAAGTACGTGGAAGTTAAATCAGACAAAAGAACCCAAAAGCTTCCTGAAGTAAGTGCGATAGGTGATGTTAAGGTAGAAAATACCACGTTTGTTATTAAAGATACCAAAACAACAACTACAAAGGCTAAAAGTAGAAGTTATAAGAAAACTGCTACTACAACCGTAAGCGGAACAACAGTAGATGCTTATAAAGTAACTATTTCTTGGGATTATAAAGAAGACTTAGGTTACGAAAAAGAAGCTAAAATGATCATTGTTAAAGATGATAATAATTTATATATAGTAGAAATGGATTAATCAAAAAACAAGCTTTAATTTAGGCTTGTTTTTCATTTTTAAATACCATACTTTTATTATAGGTTAATGCTAATATTAATGCTACATAAATGCTGTTTGCGGGATTTACAAATATATGTCCTTGAAATAGTGCAAGAATAAATATAAGCAAAATTGATATGCCAATATTAAGTGTTTTTTTATTTAACTTATATTTGTTACTCAGTATGCCTTTTAAAACGTATACTAATGGATAAAAGAAGATTATAAAGCCAAATATACCATGTCTATAAAATACATCAAAATAGTCCATTTCAACCGTTTTAAGTCTAACTTTATCAGTTCCGTAGTTTTCTATATAACCAATTCCAAATGCCTTTTCAAGGATATTAGATTTATTGTATGCTTTTCTTGTTTTTTCCTCAAATGAAAGTCTTTCTGAGAATATAAAATGATCTATTATGTGCCAAGTAGTTATTTTTCCTTTATCTTTTTTTTCTAAATAATTAATATGAATAACCAAGTTCTTATAAAAGTGAGTCTTTGGAAATACGAAGAATGATGCTATAAAAACTATTGCAACTGGTAATAAGATAAAGGATAATTTTTTATATTCCTTTTTTCTTATTAACGTAATAACATAGTAAAGTACGTTTATGCCAATTACCAATATAAACGCAAGTGGTGGAACCTTTGTTCCTATACTAAATATTACATATAAGTTTATTAATCCTAGTATTATTATTTTTATGTTTATTTTCTTAATATCAATAAGTAGTATAGGAAGTATAACAGATAAAATACTACCTACCGAATTAGCGGATAAAAACCATCCAACGGAACCTGTCTTACTTTCGTAGTAGCTATTAAAACCAATGTTAAATACATTTGGAATAAATAGACATATTAAATATATTATGTATATTATAAGTAAGTTTTTAGTGTTAAAACGCTCCTTTTTATAAAGACATATGAGTGTAAGCATAATAACTACAAAATAGTAAGTTGTAATTAGGTTTTTAACCTCATAAAATAGGGCAGGATAACCTTTTGTTATTAAAACCGTTGTTATAAACATTATAAAATAAAGTATTAGACATCCTAAGTATATATTAAGTTTTTTATTTTTTATATAAAAAATTAAGTATATAAAACTTACTACCATAAATAAGATTCTTATTACTGAACTAATTGTTAAGTTAATATTAAAATGGAGCATAACGCCCGCGGATAAGTCTAAAAATGGTTGTAAATACAAAAATACCATAAATATTTTTTGATAGTTTTTAAATAGTTTTTTAATCATTATTACGAACTCCTTTAGCTATAATAACATTATAACATTATCCTAAAAAAAAGGAACTCAAATTTATGGAATGTTGATATGAACTTAAAATTAATGTTATACTAATAATGATTTATATTGATTACTAAAAAGGGAAGGTATTATAATATGTTTGAACTAATTGATTGTGAATTTGAAAAAGAAATGAATGATGCATTATGTTATGTTGCAAAAAAGATGAGTGAAACCGGTCATAATTCTAAGCCAGTATTATTACATTCTTTTAAAGTTGCTATGACTTTGTATCAATATAATTATTCAAAAAAGATAATAATAAGTGCAATATTGCATGACTTGATTGAGGATACGGATGTTAAGTATGATGATATAAAAAGAGATTTTTCAAAAGAAGTAGCTGATATAGTAAAATCGGTAAGCTTTGATCCAACTATAAAAGACAAACTAAAACAAGCTAAAGAATTATTTAATAACTGTATTAAATTTGGCTATGATGCATTGATTGTTAAATGTGCGGATTTAGTTGACAACATTAATTATGTAAATTTGGTTGATAATTGTGAAGTTAGAGAAAAACTATGGAAAAAATATAAAATGTTTCTAGAAATGACTAATCCCATAATAAAGGATGAAATAATATATAAATTGTTAGAAAAAAGGTATAATGAGAAAAATAAATAACCTATTATTTGTTATATATTTATATTTAAAATTTAACATAAAAAAGGAACTTACTTTTTATAAGTTCCTTTTCCTATTTGTGTATCTTCATACGGACTATTTATTGAAAAACTAAATTCTTTGTCCATTTCTGGTTTTTTAATTTCAAGGTTAATTTTCATTGCGTCAACAACTTCTTTTAAACTTTCTACCGAATACTCAAAGTAGTAAATACCATTAATAGTATTATCATAACCAGATAGGTATAGTCTTTGTGTTCCAACAAAGTCTTCATTGTTTATGTTTTTAGAATTAAAGATGATATTTTTAAAGGTATCGAATCCAGTAATCATAGTATCTTTATCAATGTTTGTATCTAAGTTATCTCCTGCGATGTCAAGTAGTTTATATAATTGAGATAGACTTCTTACATCTTTTAGTTTATTAGCCATAGCTTTTACTATTTGTTGTTGGTTTTGACCCCTTATAAAATCATTACTTGTGTAATTAGAATATTTTTTTCCACAGTATTGTGGCCAAGGATGTCTATTTCTTGCAAAGGCTAGAGCTTGTTCTCCGTTTAATGTTTGACGTCCTTTTTCTATATATATCGTACTATTACCAAATTCTCTATTACTATCTTGTTCACAAAATGAGTATGGAACATCTATATCAACACCGCCTAGGGCATCAACAAGTGATACGACGCCTTTAAAGTTAACTTTTACCCAGTAATCAATTTTAATACCAGTAAAGTTTGTTATAGTATCCATTACGCAGTCAGCACCATAAGCTCCAGTTGCGTTTATTTTATTTTTAGCTTTTGATTTAGTACATACAATAGGTACTCTAGTATCTCTTGGAATACTTAGTATGGTAGCATTCATAGTGTTTGGGTTAAACGTAATAAGCATTAACGTATCACCATTAAATGAATTACTTTTTTTAAGTGACGTAGAAGTTGAATCAACCCCCATAATAAGCAAAGTAAATGGTTCGTTTAACGTCTTGTTTGATTGAGATGTTTTTTTAATTGCTTTCTTACTTTTTTCATATATTACCTTTGTATCATTTCCTATGTTTTCGTATCCATCTAGACTAGCAAACATAGATACGTAAGATGAACTAACAAACATAGCATCTATTTTCTTGTTATATAAGTCTTCAAGCATTGAATTAAAATCGTCGTAGCTTACAATTCTTTTTTCATCTATTTTTTTACTCTTTACGATTTCCATAGGTAATTTATAGCCTTCAACGTTGTTGGTATCACTTATCATACCAATTAAACTATCATCATCTAAATCTTTTATTGTACTTATTTTAGATGAGCTTAACGTAACTAAGCTTGATGAGTAACCTGTTTCTTTATTAGTTATTTTAGATAAAGAATTAGATATTTTACTTATGTTTATGCTTGCGAATAATAAAACTATAATAAACAGTATAATAAATATAAAATACCAAACGTAACTTTTAGTTTTATTTTTCTTTATGCATTTAAAACCTCTTATAGTAAATATAACCATAAATAACGCTGTTAATATAATAGAAGCATAAACAACGTAGGTCATAAAACTTTTTGACGAATTATAATAATATATTTCTTTTACGAAGTATATGCTAGATAAATAATAGATTATTAATAAAGGAAATAGTAGTAATACTGCCTTTTTAAATTTCTTTTTTTTCTTTTCCAAAATATCACCTCTAGTACTTTATAAGTATACAATAAAATTAGACAAAAAACAACTTTGCTAAAATGCCAAAATCATTCATATTAATAGGATGCTTTTAAAACAAAAGATTATTCGAAAACGACTTTACAATATTTGACAATTACGTATTTATTTAGACTAAATATTTATATTTTGATGCTTCATTCATGTTATAATTAATGTGAATAGGAGTTGGTTATATGAAAATGCTTAGCAAAAAGAAAAGTTTATTAATCGTATTTTTGACAATTTTTTCGTGTTTTATTGTGATGCCTAAAGTAAATGCATTTTCATATGACATGTACAAAGCTAAATATAAATGCGCACTTAGAACAGCCCCAAGTGATAAGGTTGACGCTGTAAAAAACGGAAGTGATGACGTTAAGGTAGCGGTAAACCAGGAAGTTTCATATATAAAAACTACAACTGGCCCTAACAATGGAAAAAGTAATCAAACCTGGTATGCGGTAAAGATGGATTATGCTGCAAGAGAATACACTGGATATCTCGCAAAAGCTTGCATGTATGATGTAAAAACTTATTCGTATAATGATGATTCAGCTTTTGAAGATAAGATAAGCAATTTTCCTGCTAGCTATAAACCTTATTTAAGAAAGTTACATGCCGTACATCCCAACTGGACTTTTGAGGCCGATTATACTAACCTTAACTGGGAAGATGCAGCAGAAGCAGAAAGCCAGAAGGGTACTAGTGCAATATCTAAATACTATCCATCACTTATGTTTAAAGATAGTATATATCCAAATGGATTATTAGTTGATGGTACAAGTTGGTATGCACCAGCTAAAGATGCGGTTAAGTACTATATGGATGCAAGAAATTTCTTGACAGAAAAAAACGTGTTTATGTTTCAAAGTTTAGCTTACAATGCTAATGAAGATTCGTCTGTTTCAAAACTTTTAAGTGGAACGTTTATGAGTGGAAGCTTTACTGAAAATGGAGTTACTAAAACTTATGCTAATGCTTTTATAGAGGCAGCAAAAGAATCTAACGTATCATCTGTTCATTTAGCATCTCGTGCACTTCAAGAAATGGGAACTAATGGTTCTTCTGCATCAAGTGGTAAAGTTTCCGGTTATGAAGGATATTATAATTTCTATAATATAGGAGCAACATCAGGAGCAGATAACTACTTAAAGGGTCTTGAGTATGCAAAGAATAATGGATGGAATAGCATTCAAAAAGCAATTACCGAAGGAGCTAAGTTTATTGGTTCTGGATACATAACAAAGGGCCAAGATACATTATATTTCCAAAAGTTTAACGTATCTAAAGATAGGGTAAGAAACGCTTATACTCATCAGTACCAAACAAATATAATGGCACCAGAGTCTGAGGCTTCTAGCATATATAATTCTTATAGTGAAAACGGAAAACTAGGAAATAGTTACAACTTTGTTATTCCGGTTTATAACGCAAGACCAGATAAAGCGTTCAAAGTTTCTAGAACTGACACTGTAGGTGGTAATGATACGTCAAATGGTAGTACTGAAGTTGATAATAAAAAAGATGATAGTACTGTTACAACAACGACAAAAAAAGATAATGTAACAACTACTACAAAGAAAAATGAAACAACGACAAAAACTACTACAACAACTAAAACTACAACTACAGCTAAACCAGTAGTAAAACCTGATAAGAAGGTAACTAATGCTGGCTACAAGTTAAATGGGTCATATTTAAGTGGGGTAAGATTAGGAGAAGATATCTCTAGCATCAAGAATTATTTACAAAAACAAGGCGGAACAGTAAGCACCTTGAATAAAAACTGGATATCTAAAGTAAGTGGAAAGATTGCAACAGGAGATATAATATCAATTGATGATATGGCATTTGAAACGGTTGTTTATGGAGATATATCAGGAGATGGTGCAGTAACAATTAAAGATTTATTACTTGTTCAAAAACATTTACTTAGAAACGTAAGTTTAAGTGGTGCAAATAAGATGGCAGCAGACGTATCTAAAGATAATGCGGTAACAATTAAAGATTTATTACTAATACAAAAATACCTATTAGGTAGTGGAAGTATTAATCAATAGGAGGTATAAGAATGAAGAAGTTATATAAAAAGATATTAACAGGAGCTTTTATCCTCCTTTTTGCATTTATATTTAAAATAGATAACGTTAGTGCAGCAAGTTGTAGAATAGGTGTTTCAGCACCATCTAGCGTTGTTGTTGGTCAAAGCTTTAAAGTTACTGTTACGGTAGCAGGTAGTGCCTCAATCGGTTCTTGGGAGTACACATTAAGTTATGATTCTTCAAAAGTTAGATTAAATAGTGGTACGCTTCACGTGGTAGATTATGGAAATGGTAGTAAGTCATCTTCATCGTATTCTTATTCTTTTACCGCATTACAAAGTGGAAGTGCAACATTTAAACCCGTTAATGCATCAGTTTTAGACTATGCTTCAACAAATGAGTGTTTATCAAGCACAGGTTCTGCTAGCGTATCTATGAAAAGTCAATCAGAGATAGAGGCAAGCTATAGTAGAAATAACAATTTAAGTTCATTATCGGTTGAGGGTGCAGACTTATCACCATCATTTAATAAAGATATTACTGAGTATCAAGCAACACTTCCAGTTGATACAACAAAAGCAAAGATAATTGCAACGGCACAAGATAGCAAGGCAAGCATATCAGGTGCTGGTGAAGTAGACGTTGTAGATGGTGTTAATAAAATAGAGATAATAGTAACAGCAGAGCATGGAGAAAAAAAGAAATATGTAGTAAATTTAACCGTTCAGGAATTAGATCCAGTAAAAGTGAAAGTTGATGGTAAAACATATACTGTTGTTAGGAAAAAAGGACAAGTAGAAAACATACCAGTTGGTTTTACAGAAACCACTATAAAAATAGGAGACCAAGATGTTTGTGCTTATCAAAGTGAAATTGCAAAAATACTTTTAGTAGCATTAAAGGATAATGAAGGCAACATAAAGTTATTTATTTATGATAAAAATAAGGATTCGTATACGTCATTTAGGGAAGCTAAAGGTGGAGAAGTTAACTTGCTTATTCTTGATAAGAAAAAAATTAAGGTACCAACTGACTTTGTTAAGACTAGTTTTAATATAAATGATTTAAAAATAGAAGGATATAAGTATAAATATGATAAGAATGATAACTATTACTTAGTTTATGCTAAAAACTTAGAAACAGGGGATGAAGGCTTCTACTTATATGATAAGAAAAATAGTACTTTTTCAAGATATTACAAGGAGTTATCAGATATAAAAGACATGCATACTAAATATGTGTTTTATGTAGCAGCAGCCCTAGCCTTAATATTTGTTTTAATTATTATATTTAAATTATTAGGCAAGTTTAAATCAAATGACAAAAAGATAGAAAAATACCAAAGAAAAATAGATAAGTTAAAAGGCAAGATCAAAAATGAAGACTCTAATTATGATTATTCCATTGATGACGTAGATGACGGTCCGGTTATTAAAAAGGTAGAAGAAGATGAATACGTCATGCCTAAGAAATCTAGAAAGGAAAAGTTAAAAGAATTAGAAGAAGCTAAAAAAAGGTTGGATAAAAATAAACCAAAGTATAGAAGATTATCTTTAGAAGATGATGACGAATTATAATTAAAAATGCACAATCATTGTGCAAAATCATAAAAAAATATGCGAAAATGCACAATATTTTGCAAATATTGACATTTCTAAATATAAAATGCACAATATTATGAAAATATTGTGCATTTTATATTTACTTTGTATATAAATAGTGATATCATTTAACTGGGTGATAAAAATGAAACCATTTAATGTTAAGAAACTTCCAATCGAATATAATTTGGATAAAGAACTTCTTGCTTTATTGTCGGAGGCTAATTTAAAATATGGCGAATATAAATCATATTTAAAGAATTTAAATTTCGATTCAAGATACTTTTTAAATTCAATTATTTTAAGTGAAAGCTTAAAATCAACCCAGATAGAGGGAACTCAAATTTCTCAAGATGATATGTATTATTTAAAATATATGGCAAAAAACGATGAAAATTTAGAAATTCAAAATTTAAAAAAGGTTATAGAAGTTTCTGAGGAGCACTTAAAAGAAGAAAAAAATATTGATTTGAAATTTGTGAATAGTATTCATAAAATATTATTGGATAGTGTTAGAGGTCATGAAAAAGAACCTGGTAAAATTAGAAACATACAAAATTGGATTGGTACAAAAGGATGTTCTATAGAGGAAGCGACTTACGTTCCACCAGCACCAGAAGATGTTCCAATGTTGTTAGATAATTTGTTTAATTATATGAATGATACATATGTTGATCCTATCTTTATTAATTTGGCTATTTCTCATTCACAATTTGAAACTATTCATGCTTACCGAGATGGTAACGGAAGATTAGGTAGAGCCTTAATTCCTATTCAACTTGCAAGACTAACAAATGATGAACCAATCTTATTTCTATCAGAAGTTATAGAACTATATAAACCTAGTTATCATAAATTTTTAAATGAAAGTAGAAACGGAAATATTTTAGGATTTATAAAATTTTTCTTACAATGTGTAATTGAACAATGTAATAATTATATATCAAAAATTAATATGATAAAAAGGATATATAATAAAGATATGAAAAAAATAAAAGAATTAAATAGTAATGCAGTATATAGAATTATGCCTGCTATGATGCATCAAATTGTTTTTACAAAAAAAGAAATAGAAGAAGAATCAGGTGTTTCTAGAAATACCATATCCACTTTAATAGAACAATTAATTAATATAGGAATGATAGAAACTGATAACTCTCATTCCAAAACAGTTTATAAATATAAGGAAATATACAATGTATTTGTTGGAATAGACTAATGTTAGAGGTTGCTCTTTTAGCAACCTTTTTTGTTTTTAATAGAAAATTATATTTATGCATCAATTCAGGCATTTTTTATAAATGGTTCGTATAATAGGTTACTTAAGAAAGACTCTTATAATAAAAACTAGGTAAGTCAAGTAATGCAAAATTTGATAAAATTAATCTAGGAGGATGATG
>CAKPCM010000015.1 GCA_934141615.1 uncultured Bacilli bacterium | reverse complement strand
TAATACTTGGAACATAAAACTCATAACTAATATTTCAAATACCGTGGTAAAGGGAACGCCATCTCTTTGAATTGAAAAATTAATTAAAAGACCACTTGGAATGGCTTCTAGATTGTAAGCCATAAGAGATATGTAAATAGCGGGCGTTAGAAGGCTTAATAACATGGATACAATTCTTATTACTCTGCTTGCAAATACGTTAAGGCTTTTTTCATAATAATCATCAGGCGTTTTAAAAAAATCAATAAAGGTGCAAGGTAATATTACGACTTCATTTGAGTTTTCACACATAAGGACGCATCTTCCCTGAAGAAGCATTTGGCACGCTAAATCAGGCCTTTCAGTTGGAAGCGTAATAGGGAATATCGCTCTATTAGAATTACTTATGGCATCAATTATATAATTGGAATTTCCTACGTAATCGATTTTTATGTTTTTTATTTTTTTGTATATTTTATCAATTAATTTTTTATCACACACACCATTTAAATAAAAAAGAGCAACTTTTGTTTTACTTTTTTCACCAACAGTTACTTCCTTAATCCATAAATCTTCCGTTTTTAGTCTTCTTCTTATCATTCCGATGTTTGATTGATAATTTTCGGTAAAAGAATCAAGCGGTCCTTTAAGACTTTTTTCATTTTCGCTTCTTTGGACACTACTTGTTAGATTAGCTTTATTTTCAAACGCAATTATTTTCTTTTCATCATCGAATAAAACTAATGTAAACCCATTAAAAAGATAATATAAAGCATCCTTTATTGTGCTTATTAAAACGGCGGTGTTATTGGGAACATAGTTTTTAACGTATGTAAAGATATCTTTATCTAAAAGTTTTGTGCCTTCTTCATCTAACCTTCTTAAGATAAAATCATTTATATCATTTTGACTACTTACACTGTTTGAATATATAAACGTAATTGATTTATTTCCAATTGGGTAATTTTTGTATGTTACATCGGGTGCGTCTCCAGTTCTTTTTTTAATTTCTTCTATAACTTTTTCTTTTGTTTTTGATATTGTCATATTATCCCTCTTTTTTAAATATTATTAACTAAATTTTAAAAAAAATTCAAAAAAAAGGAGATCACACGGTTTCCCATGCAATCTCAAAAAGAATAAAAAGGGGTTGGCTAGTTGTGATACTAGCGCCAGCTTTGGTTTTTCCAGAGCTGGTGCCATTTATACTAATCGAAAAGGGTGTAAAAGTCAACCTTTTTTTATTATTTTTTTAAAAAAGTTTAACGCACGATTGATTTTTCAAACATTCGTTTGTTATAATTGTATTAGAAAGAAAAAATGGTGATATTATGGAACTTGAAAAACTAGATAAGATAGGACCTAAAACCGCTAAAACATTAAATAATTTAGGAATATATAACGCAGAAGATTTAATAAGAAATTACCCATATCGTTTTTTAATTCTTGCTAGAAGAGACATTAACAATCCTAGGTATTTTGATGATTTTGTAGGTGATGGGATAGTAGAGTCTATGCCAACCTTAAATTTTTTTAGAGGAAAGATGAACAGATTAACATTTAGGTGTAATATTCAAAATAAAATAGTTAAAGTTGTAATATTTAATAGAGCCTTTTTAAAACCAAATATTTATCCAGGACGTGAAGTTACCGTAATAGGTAAGTATGATCCTAAAAAAGAACTAATAACTGCTTCAAATATAAAAATATGTGCTTTAAAAGATGGAATGAAAATAGAGCCTGTTTATCACTTATGTAAAGGTATTACATCTAAACAAATGAATTCGTTTATTAACGCAGCATTAAATGTGATTAAAGAAAATAATAATATCCCAGAAGAATTAATTAATAAATATAATTTAATTAGCGAAGATGAAGCAGTTAGAATAATTCATAATCCAAAGGATGAAAATAGTTTAAAGACCGCACTTAAAACGCTTAAGTACGAAGAGATATTTACCTATATGAAAAACATTAAGTTGTTAAAGAAGAAAAATGAAATTCATAAAGATGTTTATAAAAAGGAAATATCTTTAGCCATGGTTCATAACTTTATTAATTCCCTACCATTTAAATTAACGAGTGACCAAGAAAAGATAGCCTTTAAAATGCTTGATGAAATTTGTGGTGACACATTAATGAACAGATTATTACAAGGAGATGTTGGCTCTGGTAAAACAATTGTAGCATTTATTATTTCTTATGCATTATATACCGGTGGATACCAAACTTCTTTTATGGCACCTACTGAGGTTTTAGCGCGTCAGCATTATAAAAATGCTTGTGATATATTTAAAGATACGAACTTTAAGATAGGCCTTTTAACTGGTAAGATGACTTTAAAAGAAAAACGAAAAGTATATGAAGATATACAAAATAAAAAAATAGATATGCTAATTGGAACGCACGCCCTAATAAGTGATAAGGTTGTGTGGAATAATTTAGGTCTTGTCATAACGGATGAGCAACATAGATTTGGAGTTAATCAGCGTCTTGCTTTGAAAAACAAAGGTTTAAACGTAGAGGTTTTAATGATGAGTGCAACACCAATTCCAAGAACTTATGCTTTAACTATTTATGGAGATACTGATACGTCAAGTATTAAGACAAAACCAAGTGGAAGACTTCCTGTTATTACTAAGGTAAAAAAAGAAGATGAGATAAAGGATGTTTTAGAAGGAATATATAAAGCATTAAAAAATGGTAATCAGGCATATGTTATTGCACCTATGGTAGAAGAAAATGAAGATACCGATTATACTAACGTTTATGATTTAAAACATAAGTTTAGCCTTGCTTTTAAAAATTATAATATAGAAATATTACATGGTAAAATGGATAATTCAGAAAAAGAAAAAGTAATGGATGAGTATGCTAAAGGAAATATAGATATTCTTATATCAACTACCGTTATTGAAGTTGGCGTAGACGTTAAAAATGCAACTGTTATGGTTATTTTTGACGCTGATAGATTTGGTCTTTCTACCCTTCATCAATTAAGGGGAAGAGTAGGTAGAAATAGTCTTCAGTCTTACTGCTATTTAATAAGTGATAAAGATAAGGTGAGACTTAAAATAATGGAAGAAGAAAATGACGGATACAAAATAAGTGAAGCAGACTTTAAACTAAGAGGACAAGGTGATTTATTTGGAAGCAGGCAAAGTGGTGCCTTATCGTTTAAATTGTCAGATGTAAGAAAAGATTATGATTTGTTAGTAAAGGTAAGAGATGACGTTAACTGTCTGTTTAAATAAAGGAGAAAAAAATGAAGATAGTAGAAGAAATAGAAAAGTATGCACTTGATAAAAAGGTTAAACTATACGTTGATATGGATGGTGTGATAGCAGAATATGATTTTGGAAAACCACTTGATTTCTTAAATAAAAGACCTCTTTTAAATAACATAAAATTACTAGAAGAAATATCACAAATTAAAAATGTCGATATACATATTTTATCTATTTGTAAGAAAGATTTCGAGATAAATGATAAAAACGTTTGGTTAGATAATCATGCACCATTTTTTCCAAAGAATAATAGACATATAATATCAAAAGAAACGTATAAAGATACTTCTTCAGCTGATTTGAAAATTAACTTTTTAAACAGCCAAGATGGATTTAAAATATTAATAGATGATGATAATGATATATTAAAAAAGGTAAGTAAAAATGTCAAAGATATAGTTTTATATCAAGATTCAAGTCTTGTGTATTAATATATTAATGGCCAACTATAGTAATAAGAAATCGAAAAAATTGATTAAGTTTTCAGTATATGTTAAAAAAATGATAAAATTTTAACATATTTATTGTATATGTTAAAAAAATAGTGTATATTATATGTAAGGAGATGATAATATGAAGATATTACCATTTAATGATTACGATTTAAAAACGCCTAAAATTCTTGAAGCATTAAATGAAGCATCTAGATCACTTGCGGAATTAAAAGGTTTTGCTAATTCGATTCCTAATCAACATATACTTATTAATGCAATAACAATTAATGAAGCGAAAGACAGCAGTGCAATTGAAAATATAGTTACAACTCATGATAGTATTTATAAAGTATTAACTGAAAGTGGATTTAAAGAAGAAGCAGCAAAAGAAGTTGTTGCCTACAGGAGTGCTATTTGGCGAGGATATGAAATAATAAAGGAAAAAGGATTTATTTCAACAAATATATTAGTTGGATTACAGGCAATGATAGAACCTAATAAAACAGGTATAAGAAAAACACCTGGAACTAATTTAGTAAACAGTGTAACTGGAAAGATAATATATACTCCTCCACAAACTGAAGAGGAAATAAGAAATTTATTGAAAAATCTAGAAGATTACATTAATAATTTAGATGATGAAATAGATCCGTTAATTAAAATGGCTTTGATTCATTATCAGTTTGAAAGTATTCATCCATTTTATGATGGAAATGGTAGAACTGGAAGAATACTAAATGTATTATATTTAGTATTAAATAAATTATTAGATAGTCCAATTCTTTATTTAAGTAATTATATTAACAAAAATAAAAGTGATTATTATAGGTTATTTACTGAATTTAGAGAAAACGATAACTATGAAGATTGGATTGTATATATTTTAAAGGGAATAGAAGAAACATCAAAAAGCACAATAGAATTAATTAAAAAAATTCAAGAAGAAATGAAATCTTATAAGGATGAATTTATGAAAAAGTTGCCAAAAATTTATTCTGATGAAATGTTGGACTCATTATTCTATGAAGTTTATACAAGAATAAATTATATTGAAGATAGATGTAAAGTTACAAGACAAACAGCTTCTACATATTTAAATGCTCTTTCAAATGAAGGACTCCTTGAATATGAAAAGGTAGGTAGAGAAATTATTTATAAAAATATCAGATTATTAAATTTACTTAGGAAGTTCTAACACTAGTTCTTGAACAAATTTACAAATGTTTAAGTTGAGTTTTTGAAAGTGAGGGGTTGCCAAAACACCTTCTTTTTTATATAATATAATATATAAAAATAAAGAAGAGTACTTGGAGGATACTTATTTATTTAGCGCCAGGCCCAAAAGTGGGTGACGAGGATTATGGTTATCGAAAGATTCGGCGGATGCCATAGCGGATTTGTGAATCGTAAGAAATACTTTTAAAAGATAAAATCAAAATTATAACAGAGGAGTATTTCACACAGTTGTTTTTATTATACATTTTTTAAAAGGAGAAAAATAATATGTGTGGAATAATAGGTTACGTAGGGAGTAATGGAGGCTCTGTGCGTGTTTTAATTGACGGCTTAGAACGTCTTGAATATAGAGGATATGATTCAGCTGGAATCGCCTTTATAAAAGATAATGGTATAGAGGTAATAAAAAAAGAAGGAAAAATAGCAAACCTTAGGGAAGATGTTAACTTTGATGTCAAATCAAACCTTGGAATAGGACATACAAGGTGGGCTACTCATGGAAAAGCAAATTCTTCAAATGCTCATCCTCATAGAGTAGGAAAAATTACCATAGTTCATAATGGTATAGTAGAAAATTATGACAAATTAAAAGCGGATTTAAAAAATAAAGGTTATGAATTTAAATCAGAAACTGATAGTGAGGTAGTTGCGGCCTTAATAGATTACGTTTATAAGACAGAAAAGGATATGTTAAAAACAATTAGAAAAGTAAAAGAGATGTTAGTTGGATCTTATGCTTTGGGAATTATTTGTGATGATGAAAAAGATACGCTTTACGCAGTAAAAAATAAAAGCCCATTAATAATTGGAGTAAATGACGGGGAAAATTATATATCATCAGATGTTCCTGCAATACTAGATAAAACAAAAAAGCATATCGTTTTAGAAGATGGATGTTATGCAAAAATAACAAATGAAAATGTAAAATTATATAAAGATGGTAAAGAAAAAGATTACGAAATAAAAGAATTTAATTTTGACGGTAACGCAATAGATAAACAAGGTTATGAACATTTCATGTTAAAAGAAATGCATGAACAACCAGAAGTATTTAAGAAAACTACCGAAAAATACATATCAAATGGTATAGATAGTTTGGTAGAGAAAATGCCGGATTTTTCTAAATATGGAAGAATAAGAATAGTTGCGTGTGGTAGTGCAACTCATGCTGGTTTAGTTGGAAAACAAATGATTGAAAAGTATGCTAACGTAGAAGTTAGAGTAGATACGGCAAGTGAGTTTAGATATGCAAAACAATTCTTAAAAGATGATGAATTGGTAATTGTTGTATCACAATCGGGAGAAACGGCAGACACGCTAGAGGCTTTAAACATTGCAAAACAAAATGGAAATGATACTTTAGGAATAGTTAATGCTAAGGGAAGTACGATTGCAAGAGAAGCTAACATGGTACTTTATACAGAAGCAGGTCAAGAAATAGCAGTTGCAACAACCAAGGCTTATTCAGCTCAAGTTGCATTACTATCTTTAATAGCACTTAACTTATCTTACAAAAAGGATTTAACTAATAAATCAGAGATAAAAGAAATATTAAGTGATGCTAAAAAGCTTCCTGATTATATTGAAGAACTATTAAATAGAACTTATGATTATAAGAGAATAGCAGAAGAAATAAAAGATCAAAATGATATATTCTTTATTGGTAGAGGAGTTGATTATGCTCTAGCAGAAGAAGGTTCTTTAAAATTAAAGGAAATATCTTATACCCATAGTGAAGCATATGCTGCTGGTGAATTAAAACATGGTACGATATCACTAATAGAAGATAAAACTCCTGTTGTTGCGGTAATAACGGATGATGCGATAGCTCCCAAGACAATTAGCAATGTAAAAGAGGTAAAATCAAGAGGTGCAAACGTAATATGCATAACTAATTGTGATTATCTTGGTGAGGATGTTTGTGATGAAAAAATAGTTATACCAAAGGTTAATTATTTGTTTGAACCACTTCTTGCGGTAATTCCACTTCAAATGATTGCATACGAACTTGCTAAGTTAAAAGGCTGCAGTATTGATAAACCAAAGAATCTTGCTAAGTCTGTTACGGTTGAGTAAAATAGACACAAAAAAATCATTGACAATTTGACTAAAAGTCTATATTATTATAATAGCGTGATGATATCACGCAAGGTACTTTTACGATTTAGTTGAAAGTACAACCAAAACCCCCTTGGAGCCTTAAGGCTCCTCTTTTTTTTATTAAACCAATCATATTATGTTATAATTGATGTAAGGATAGGTGATTAATATGAAAGATAAGGATTTAATAAATGGTTTTAAGGATATAAGAATGGTTGATAATTTCTATCAAACATCAAGCTTTTTTCCAATGCCAACAACGCTTATTTCAACGTTAAGTACTGATGGAGAAACAAACTTAGGAGCATACTCACTTTGTTTTCCATATTATATTGCGGGTAAAGATTATTATGCAATGGTTTTATGTTGTAGAAACTCATCTAACACTTGTAAAAATATTTTAAGAAATAAAAAGTGTGCGATTAACTTTATAACTGGAGAGGATAAATACTTTAAAGAGGCGGTAAGACTTGGTTATCCAGGAGAAGAAACAAAGGAAAAGATGAAGGATTGCATATTTACTTTAGTAGATGGAAAAAGGGGTAAAAAATGTGATAGCGCATCTTATCCAAAAGTAGTTAAAGAAGCATATCAGGTATTTGAATGCACCTGGATATCTGATTTAGATAATGCATCAAATGATAAAGTAATGGATGAGTATAACGGACCATACCATAATTTTAATGGTATAACAAGTAAGTTTGGAGCACATTTTATTTTAAAAATAGATAATATATTAATAAAACCAAAACAATATGAAGCGATAATAAATGGTGTTAAGGCATCTAGTTTTCCAAATATTCCGGTTGACTATGGATATCGTGATAATAAGTATTTTTGGTACGTTAAACCAAGGAAAGCTAAAAAACGTGCTATTCCAAAGTCTAAAGGAATAAGCTTAGATACTGTTAAATATGCCGCTTCAAGAATAGATGATAAAGTAAAATTTACGGATGATGCTTGTAAAAGATTGATTAAGGTTCCAAGAGTATTTTTAAATACGGTTTTAAAAGGATGTGTATCTTGGGCAAAAGAAAATAATGTTACTTTAATAACAGAAAAGGAAATGGAAATAATTCAAGATAAAAGAAGTAAAGAAAAAAGATAGGAAAAGAATTTATGAATCAAGATAAAATATCAAAGTTAATAAAAGACTTGCGAAAGAAAAATAATTTGACTCAAAATGAGTTTGCCAAAGAATTTAACGTTACGTATCAAGCGGTTTCAAAATGGGAAAATGGTAAAAATCTTCCTGATATAAACGTATTAAAAGAAATATGTGATAAGTATAACTTAAACATTAATGACTTTCTAGAAGGAAAGAGCGTTAAAAATAATAATAAACGAAACAAAATAATTGTCATTTTAATTATGATTATACTTTTATTAATTTCGGTTTTTTCCATTATTTTTAGCATTAATAAAAATAGTACTTTTGAATTTAAAAAGCTTCATGCTGAATGTGAAGATTTTAATATAAAAGGAGTTATTGCGTATAACAATATATCATCATCAATATACATATCAGAACTTTCTTACTGTGGGAAAAAAGACAAGAAATTATACAAGAATTTTAAATGCACTTTATATGAAATGGAAGGCGACATAAATAAAAGAGTTAGTACGTTTGAAAAATCTAATAAAGAAGGTTTAAAATTAGATCGTTATCTAAAAGACGTTTCATTTAATATAAAATACGATAAAGTATGTAAAAATTATAAAAAAGGAAGCGTTTATTTAGATATTGAAGCAACTGGTATGGATGATGCTATAACAACATATCACGTACCTTTAAACATAGATGAAAATTGTAGTAAGTAACTAAACCTGTGCTTTAGTAAACTAAACTGCCTCTTTATTGAGTAATATATTAAGTTATAATAAAATTATCTTGTAGGAGGGATAATAATGAAGAAAATAAAAAAACAAAAGAAAACACCAGTAGTAATTTTAGTTATTATATTAATTATTTTAGTAGCACTTATTTTGCTTCAAATTAGAAACATTAAGTTAACTAATAAAGATAAAATAAAAGAAACTAAAAGCATGGTGACTAATCAAGCAGAGTATGAACGTGATTTTAATAGTAAGGGTTACACATTTGATAATCCAAAGGTCATTTTAAATCCTTATAAGATATCTCCTTTAACAGCACTTGTTATGTTTGAAACTGAAAATGATTGTTCCGTTAAAATAACAATAAAAGGCAAAGACGATTTAACAACTTATACAAATACTTTTTCTAAAGCAAAGTCTCACTATATTCCAGTATATGGATTATACGCAGACTATGAAAATAAAGTAATACTTGAGTGTGGTACAAATAAAAAGGAACTTACCATAAAAACAGATAAGTTACCAGATGATTTTGTATTACCAACAAGTGTTAAAAAGGATCAATCAAAACTTACTAATGATTTATACTTTTACACACCATCCGCTAAAGGATATACTTCAGCATATGATGTAAATGGTGATGTTAGATGGTATTTAACAAGTTATGCTTTGTGGGATAATACAAGACTTAAGAATGGTCATATGTTAATTAGTACTGAAAGACTAATTAATACTCCATATTATATGACTGGTTTATATGAAATTGATTTGTTGGGTAAGATATATAATGAGTATTCTATTAAAGGTGGATACCATCATGATTATTTTGAACTTCCAAGTGGTAATCTTTTAGTAGCAAGTGATGATTTTGGTAATAAAAATGGTACGGTTGAAGATTACGTTGTCGAGTTAGACAGAAAAACAGGAAAGATAGTAAAAACGTTTGATTTAAAAAACATTTTAAACATGAACGATGGCAAGAGTGAAAACTGGATAGAATATGACTGGTTTCATAATAACTCGGTTTGGTATGATGCTAAGACAGATTCTATAACATTATCTGGTAGACACCAAGACGCCGTTATTAACATAAGTTATAAAACGGGTAAATTAAACTGGATAATAGGAGATAGTACCTCTTGGAGCAAAGAATATCAGAAGTATTTCTTTAAACCTATAGGTGATAACTTTGAGTGGCAATGGTCGCAGCACGCTGCTATGATAACTCCAGAAGGATATGTATTCATATTTGATAATGGTAATAATAAATCAAAGATTAAAGAAAACTATGTATCAGCGGATAAGTCATATTCAAGAGGCGTTATGTATGAAATTGATACTAAAAACATGACTATAAAACAGGTATATGAATATGGAAAAGAAAGAGGAAGTAAATTTTATTCTCCTTACATATCAGATGTTGATTATATAGATAGTAATCACTATATAGTTCATTCTGGTGGTATTGTAGAAGTAGATGGCATTTCGTCTAACAAACCAGCAGGATTAACAAGTGGAAATACTAAACTTACATCTGATACAGTAGAACTTTTAGATGATAAAGTTATATTTGAACTTGTACTTCCAACTAATAATTATAGAGTAGAAAAAATGAGTTTATATAGTAATTCGGATGAACTAAAAACTAAAAGTGCAAAACGTCTAGGTTCCCTTGGAAAAACGGACGTAACTAAAAGTGAAATATTCTCATTATATAGCGTTAAAAAACAAGATAACGAATATAAAGAGCGCGACATAAAACTTGTTAAAGAAGAAGATAGACTATCTGTTACAGGCAAGTTTAAAAGAGGTACGGATGTTAACGTAATACTATATAAAAACTTAAATTCACTATATTATAAGATAAACGTAAGTAAGCATCCTTACACAGCATTATGCGTTGATGTGTTTACCGAAGAAGAAAATAAAAACGGAATAACGGTTACCAAGTATATTAATAGTGAAGGTTTAAATGGTACTTATTCAGTTTATATTAGTATTGATGGTAAAGTTTATAATACAAATAAAAGCGTAGAGTTTTAAAGAGCGTAAAAGCTCTTTTTTCTTTTTGCCATAAAATTGTCTATAAAAAGACATAATATTTGCAATACTAATATATATAATGTAATCGTAAGAAAGGAAGGATTGTATGAAAAGAAAGATAAAAAACATAATTATGATTGCACTTTTAGTGCTTCTTATTTCTTTAAGCATATTTACTATATATCTTGCAAAGGAAGGCTCATCTGTTAAGATTAATCAAAATAATAATGTTAATATGGTTAAACCTGATGAGTCAAATAGTAATTTGGATGCAAATGATAATTCTAAATCTAGTAACACACCACCTAGTATGAATGATGATAATACTAATTCAGGTGAAAGTAGTAATACACCACCAGCTAAACCAGAAGAAGATAATAAGGATACCCAAAATAATTCTTCATCTAATAATCAAAACAATACATCTAATGATAATCAAAATAGTAATACTATAGAAAATCAAAATGGACAAGGATCTAATAACCAAGGTTCTGATGTTCCTTCTATGCCAAGTGGTAATATGACTTGCATGACAGAGGAAAGTAGCATAGATACTATTTATTACATTTCGTTTATAACACTAAGTTTAGGAATATCACTTTTAGTTATGTATCTTGTAATGTCTAGGTTTAATAAGAAGAGTTTAAAAGAAACTTTAAAAGGCGATAAATTAGTAATATACGTATTATCAGTTATTATATTAACATCCGTTTTATCAGTTTCATCATTAGCCGTGACAAATAAATTATCTAACAGTAATACTCAGAATGCATCAAATAACATGAACAATGTTAATGAATCCAAAAGCGCTAATGCAAACGCAAAAAAAGAAGTGTCAACTAGCGAAACATTAGATGGTACTTACAAATCTAGTAGTTCTGATGAAAGTACACTAATAGTTAAAAATGGTGCCACTTTAACATTAAAGGATGCAACAGTAAATAAAAGTTCTGGTGATAGTACAAATCTAGAAAATTCTGAATTTTATGGTGTAAATGCCGGAATACTAGTACAAAAATCTTCAACAGCAAAAATAAGTAATACTACAATAACTACTAATGCTAAAGGAAGTAATGCGGTATTTGCAACTGGAGAAGATGCCAAAATATACATAAATGATTCTAAGATAACAACAAGTGGTAGTGCATCATCAAGAGGGCTTGATGCAACTTATGGTGGCTACATAAAAGCAGATAGCATAGAAGTTAAAACAGAAGGTGCATCATCTGCATCACTTGCAACTGACAGGGGAGAAGGAACCGTAATAGCATCTAACTCAAGTCTAGAAACAAACGGACAAGGTTCACCACTTATTTATTCAACGGGAGATATTAGTGTAACAAACGTAACTGGTAAGGCAAATAATTCACAAGCAGTTGTAATAGAAGGTAAAAATAGTGCAAGTGTAACTAATAGTACTTTAGTTGCAAGTGCATCTCCTAACAGAAAAGAAGTAGATCAAGCAGGAGTTATGATATACCAATCAATGAGTGGGGACGCATCGGAAGGATTAGGTGTGTTTACTGCTAAAGATTCTTCTATTAAAATTGCAACGGATTCATCTTACTATAAAACAGCACCTATGTTCTTTGTAACTAACACCAAGGCTAAAATAAACCTTACTAACACTAAACTATCTTATGGAAGTAGTACTCTTTTAAGCATAAAGGGTACAAGTGAGTGGGGAAATAGTAATTCAAATGGAGGAGATGTTACTTTAAATGCTTCTAAACAAACTTTAAAAGGAAATATAGAAATAGATAACATATCAACAGTTACCATTAACTTAAAAAATAAATCTTCGTATGAAGGTATGATTAATAATGATAATAGTGCGAAGAAAGTTAATCTTGTAATAGATAAAACATCAACTATTAAATTAACTGGTGATACATATGTTACAAAGCTTACTGATAAAGATACTTCATACAGTAACATAGATTTTAATGGTTATAAATTATATGTAAACGGAAAAAGCATCAACTAGTTGCTTTTTTCTTTGTATAGTTTATAATTAGTTTATATAAAGGAAGTGATTTTAAGTGGAAAGATATAAAGAGATAGAAAGAAGTATAATAAAAACATATAGAAAAGAAATATGGAGTAAGTTTGTAAAAGCAGTAAGTGACTATGAACTTATCAAGGAAAATGATAATATTATGGTTTGTATATCCGGTGGTAAGGACTCTTTTTTGCTTGCTAAGTGTATAGAAGAATTACAAAAACATGGACGCTTTCCATTTAAAGCGCACTACGTTGTAATGGATCCGGGATATAATGAATTAAATAGAAAAATGATAGAAGATAATGCCAAAATATTAAACGTTCCAATAGAAATATTTGAAAGTAATATATTTGATACTGTAAAAGATATAGAAAAAAGCCCTTGCTATTTATGTGCTAGAATGAGAAGGGGATATTTATATAGTAAAGCCAAAGAATTAGGATGTAACAAAATAGCGTTAGGACACCACTTTAATGACGTTATTGAAACAACTCTTTTATCAATGTTTTATGGTTCGGAAATTAAAACGATGATGCCTAAACTTCATAGTGATAACTTTGAAGGATTAGAACTTATTAGACCACTTTATTTAGTTAAGGAAGATGCTATAATTACTTGGAGAAATTCTAACAAATTAACGTTTATAAATTGCGCTTGTCGTTTTACTGAAAATTGCACGATACTAGATGATGGAACAAGTAAACGAAAAGAAATGAAAAATTTAGTTAAAACGTTAAAGAAAGTAAATCCTAATGCCGATAATAACATCTTTAAAAGTATGGATAACGTAAACTTAAACTGTATTTTAGGAACTAAAAAGGACGGGACATATAAAAGCTTTCTAGAAGATTATGATGATAGAAAATAGTTGATTATAAATTGGATAATAGAGGTGATAAAATGAAAAAATATAAATAAGTTAAAAATTGCTTTATACCTTTGTGTAGACTATATTTTCATTGACTTTGGGATTTTAAAATTATATAATTTAATTGTAAAAATAGTGGTGGAGTAAAGGAGAAAAAATGAATAATAATTTTAATGATTTAGATAATACTCAAAATAATAATTTGAATTCAAATCAACAAAATGAAAACTTTTTTAAAAGTGATAATTTTAATACAAACATAGATCAAAACCAAAATATTAATAGTAACTATGAACAAAATAATATTAATCAAATGAATTTACAATCAAATACAAGTAATAACTGTAATAATACTGAAATTAGCACTAATGATAATATACCAGAAAATAATTCTTCAATAGATAATACTAAAAGTAAATTTAATTTAAGATTAATACTTGCAATAGTTGGAATTATAGCTGTTGTTATTGTCTTAATAATATTGTTACGTAATCTAAGTAAAAATAATAATGGTGATACAAGTATTTCTAATAATGGTAGTAATAGCATTTATTTTGAAAGTTATGATACAACAACAATTTATGCATTAACAGAAAAAGGATTAAAACAAAAAAATATTGTTATTCCAGCATATTACGAAACAGCAGATTATAATATATTTTTTGACAATGATGACTTTTCAAATTACACTCTAGAAAGCATTACTTTTGAAAATCCAAATTTTGTAATACCAGGTGATTTTTTTACCCAATGCTTTAAATTAAAAACAATAAACTTACCTAAAAACATCAAAGAAATTCCATATAGTTTTTGTTATTACTGTAAATCATTAAGTAAAATTAAAATTCCAGATAATGTTGAGAAGATAGATGAAAATGCTTTTTATGAAGCAATAAAATTAAGTGAGGTTAAATGGAATAATAATCTTAAAGTTATTGGTGCAGAGGCATTTAGACATACATCATTAAAAGATGTTAAATTACCTAATTCTTTAACCTCTATTGGTGAATCAGCATTCGCAGATATACCAACACTTAAAAGTGTAACAATTCCAGAAAGTGTGACATCTATTGCTTTTAATGCATTCTATTATAGTGATTCAGATTATGGTAAAAAAGATAAAACAAAAATAATGGTAACCAAAGGTAGTTGGGCAGATGTTCACTTTGATGAATATACAAATGCTGGATGGTATGGAGAAAAGGTTATAAAATAAGTAAATACGGAGGTTTTAAATTATGTATGGAAATGAACATTATTTTTATGAGACATGGAAATGCAACTGATAATGTTAAGGAAATAATTTCTGATAAAGAAATATATTGGTCTACTTTAACAGAAGATGGTAGAAAAACCGCTTTAGAATCCATAGAGACACTACCTAGTAAAATTGATAAAATCTATGTCTCACCACTTCCTAGAACAATTGAAACCGCACATTTAGTTTCACAAAAGTACAAGGCTTCAGATTTTATAATAGAAAAAAGAATACGTGAGATAAATAATGGAAAATATTCTGGAATGAAAAATAATGAAGACCTTGATAGAACAAGAAAAATGCAGATTGCTGGAGATTATTTCATTAGATTTGGAGAGTATGGTGAAAATAAGTATGATATAGAACTTAGATTATGTAACTTTTTAAAAGATGTTTATATGAATAATTTTCCTAGTAATACAATAATGATTATTTCACATGGTTCAATTACTTCATATATGAAGAGGATATTAAAGATTAAAACTCCTCATATTAAAACAGGTAAGATAGAAGAATTTACCAATGTCGATTTTAATCCACTTTTTAAACATATTAAAAAATTAAATGATATTAAGTTAGTAAAAATCAAGGAAAGAATTAATCAAATTAATTCGGTAAATTTAAATACCAATTTAAAAGAAAACTTAATTAAGATGGTTAAAAAAGAGTTTAACAATGTAGAATTTTCTGATGACTATTTTTTAAGTTTTATAGATGGATTAAAAGTAAAGAAATTGAATATGAAAAAAAGTGCAAGATTTGATAGTGGTATTATCTTAGTTTGTTTTTACGATAATTTTGAGAATTTTGCTAAAAGATGGATAGAACATTATATTAGTATAGGTATTAGAAACTTTGTCCTAGTTAATAATAATTCAACAGATAACTCGTCAAAAATCTTAAATAGTTATGCAAAAAAAGTTAATATCTCATTTTGGACCATCAAAGAAAATTGTAACTGCATTAAGCTTTGTGGATTAAAACAACAGATTTTAGAGTTTTATGGTACTAATCATAAATTTCTAATGATTAATCAAGATGAATTACTTATATATGAAGATTTTTTACACACCAAATTTGAAGACTTTATTAAAAATAAGAAACTTACGTGTATGAAAGCATTGACGCTTGATGTTTATATGGTTAAAAAAACTTTTAATGATAAAATGAATGCTCCTGAATTTGTTGATAAAGGAACATATAGAATTGATGATAGGGTTCCTTACAAGAAAAGATTTTATGGAGGCCCTACATATAGAGTTTTTAAAGAAAAACAAAGTTTACAAAAAATTCCGTATGTTTTATACACTGGTAAAGAAATATGTGCAAATGATCATTACTACTATCCTTGGAATATAAATGAAAAAGCAAGTTTTTGCTCGTATTTATTACGCTATAAATTATTTAAAGATGATAAAGATAAAACATCATTTTATAAAGAGGAAATCTCGGTAGCAGTAAGCGATATCCCATTTGATTTCAAATAATAAAAATATAGAGACTGACTTAACTGTCAGCCTCTTTTTCTTTTACCATATTAATTATTACTTTTATAACTTCTTTTTTCATTATGTCATAATCTATTTTCTTATGCCTATGATATACAACTTCATGGCAAAAATTATCTAAGATGTTTGTTATTATGTGAACCTTTTCTAAAGGATTAGAAATATTTATATTGTTTTCTTTAAGTAAACTAACTATTTTTTCTGTTGTTTTAATATCCTGCATCTTCAAAATGTTAGAAACGTCAGTATCCATATGACTCATTGCAAGTAATTCTTCGTGAGCTTTTTTAGACATAGTATGTGCTTTAACTAGTTCATCTATCATTTTATTTGCCGTTTCATCTATGTTTTCTAAATCTACTTTTTTGCTTTCTAAAACACTTAAAATAGGGTACATTATTTTTTCTGAATAATTTTTAACACCTTCTATAAAAATGTCTTTTTTATCAGTGAAATATTGATATATAATTCCCGTTGATACATTTGCATATTTAGCAATATCATTGGTATTTGTTTTATAGTATCCATTATCGCACATTAGCTCAAAACCTTTTTCTATTATCTTTAATTTTTTTTCTACTGAGCGTTTTTGTTTAGGTGTTCTAACCAGTTTCATAAGATCAAGTCCTTCCTTACCACCATTATACATTTGAAAAGGTAATAAATCAATTGCTAAAATGTGAGAAATTATTCATATTTCGTTGACTCAGAAAATAAATAAAAGTATAATAAAATTGAAATGTGAGAAAAGTTTCATATTTAGAAAGGGATAAATCATGAAGAAATTAATTGAACTTAAAAACGTTACTAAAACATATAACGTTGGTGAAAAAAAACTTAATGCCTTAGATAACGTATCTTTTGATATTAATAAAGGAGAGTTTGTCGTAATATTAGGGCCTTCTGGAGCGGGGAAATCAACTTTATTAAATCTTTTGGGAGGTATGGATACCGTAACTAAAGGAACCATAAAGGTAGATGATAATTTAATCTCTAGCTATAACGATGATAAACTTACCGTATATCGCGCAGAAAACGTAGGGTTTATATTTCAATTTTATAACATTCTTCCAACTCTTACGGTACTTGAAAACGTAAAATTAGTAAATGACATAGTAAAAAAGCCTAAGAACGCTAAGAAGATACTTAAGGAAGTAGGATTAGAAAAACACTTAAATAAGTTTCCAAACCAACTATCAGGTGGTGAAATGCAGCGTGTTTCAATAGCGCGTGCAATAGCAAAAGATCCAGTTTTGCTTTTATGTGATGAACCAACGGGTGCGTTAGATAGTAAAACGGGAGCGGAAGTACTTAAACTTTTAAAGAAGCAATGTGATTTAAAAACGAGAGAAAATACCGTTATAATAGTTACTCATAACTCATTAATTGCTGAGGTGGCAGATCGTGTTATAAGACTTAAAAATGGTAAAATAGAGTCAAACAAAGTAAATAAACATCCAAAAAATAT
Source organism: uncultured Bacilli bacterium (assembly GCA_934141615.1). GTDB lineage: Bacteria > Bacillota_I > Bacilli_A > RF39 > UBA660 > Aphodocola. The sequence goes on along the minus strand of CAKPCM010000015.1, from coordinate 2,489 downwards.
AGATGAAGTAGTGTGGTAATATGTTAAAGAAGAAAATGATAAGGGATGTTTTAAAAAATAAATCCCAGTTTATCACAATACTATTAATGGTTATGGTAGGTGTAATGGTATATGCAGGAATAGAGGCATATATGGATGGTATGACTGATACTGCAAATAGATTTTATACCAAAAATAACTTACCTGATGTAAACGTAATTGGTACGTCTTTTACGAAAGATGATTTGAGTAACATAAAAAACATAGATAACGTAGTAGACGCTGAAAGAAAACTTACGTTAACTATGAATGATGCTAAAGATAATGATAAATCATATCTGGTTAATGTTATAGAGGATAATAACATATCAAAGTTTTATGTAAAAGATGGTACATCATTTGATAAGGAAAAAAGTGGTGTATGGTTAGATTACTTTTATGCGAAAGAAAACAACATAAAAGTAGGAGATAAAATCTCATTTAAATATGAGAAGTACGTGTTTAATGAAAAGGTAAATGGTCTTATATATGTTCCGGATCATGTATATGACGTAAAAGATGAATCACAAATAATGCCTAATCATAAAACTTATGGATTTTTATACATGTCATCAAATGAACTTGAAGTGTTTATAAAAGATGAGGCTAAAAATAAGTTAAGCAGTAAGTTAGGAAAAAACTTGAGTGATGAAGAGTTTAACAAATTAAATCCTACGTTTAACTTTGAAGATAACATTCCATATAATTACATAATGGTAGATGTAAAAACAAAAAAAGATGTAAATAAAGTAAAGGATGAAATAGAAAAAAGAGTGGAAAATGCAAAAGCTACTATATCTATTGAAAAGACATCATCGTATGCTATGTATCAAGGTGAGATAGATGAGGGAAAGGCATACGTTGGAATATTTTCTGGATTATTCTTATTTATTGCAATGCTTTCTGTTATAACAACAATGACCCGTATTATTAAAAACCAAAAGTTAGAAATTGGTACCCTTAAAGCTTTAGGCTTTTCTAAATATAAAATAACAAGGCATTATGTTGGATATGGCTTTTGGGTTGCTTTATTAGGTGCATTACTTGGAATATTACTTGGTAGATATTTTTTAGGAAGCGTATTTTTAAATATTGAAATGTCATTCTTTGAAATGCCAGAAGGAAGGGTATTTATTAAACCACTTACTTATGTTGTTGCATCATTAGTTGTTATAGTAACTTCTATAATTACGTTTTTAACTTGTTATAAAGAACTTAGAAAAAAACCGGCTGACAGTTTAAGAAATGAACTTCCAAGCGTTAACGAAAAAAGTCTTAACATAACAACTAAAGGTATTTTTAAGAACATGAGTTTTTCTAGTAAATGGAACTTAAGGGACATAATAAGAAATAAATTTAGAACCATAACTGGTGTTATTGGTATTGTTGGATGCTGCACGTTAATAGTTTGTGCACTTGGTATGCTAAACAGCATGAATAACTTTATTAAAATACAGTTTGATGATTTATATAACTTCGATTATAAACTTAACTTAAAAGAAAACGTAAAGCAAAGTAGAATAGATGAATTAACGAATAAGTATGGTAATAATACTAGTATGACCCTTAACATTGAAATAAAAGATGATAATGATGATAGAGAAGCTAATACATTATTTGTAGATGATTCTAACGGATATGTTCGTTTTGCAAATAAAGATTATAAGTTTAAAACGTTAGATAGAAATGACGGTGTTTACGTAACTTATAAATTTAGCGATAAGTATAATTTAAAAATAGGAGATAAAATATCTTGGCATAGTTATGGAAGTAAAACTTATTATAAATCAAAAATAGTAGGTTACATTCGTGATCCAGAAGTTCAAGGTGTAACTGCTACTAGGTCTTATATAGAAAGTATAGGAATTAATTATAAACCAGATTCAATTTATACCAATAAAGATTTAAAAAACGTTAAACAAATAAATGGTGTAAATGTGGTTCAAGGAATAGATGAACTTAAAACCGCAATTAAAAGTATGCTATCAATGATGAGAGAGATGATTATCATAATAATATTATTTGCTATTTTACTTGGCGTTGTAATAATTTATAACATGGGAATTCTTTCATATTCAGAAAAAGAATATCAGTTTGCAACCCTTAAGGTATTAGGCTTTAACTCTAGAAAAATAAAAAATATATTTACTAAGCAAAATAGTATTATATGCATAATATCAACTATAATAGGACTTCCTTTGGGATACTTTTTAACGTCATACCTATTTAAAGTATGCTTAGATGAGAACTATGATTTTGGAGTTTACATAAAACCTATAACTTATGTCTTAGCATTTATTGGTACGTATTTAGTATCATACCTTGTATCTAATTTTTTAGCTAAAAGAGTAAACAAAATAGATATGGTAAGTAGTTTGAAATCTAATGAATAATAAAAAGGGGATGTTAGAAAATAAATGAATTATTTTCTAGACATCTTCTTTTTAGATAAAAATAAAAAATAACCCATA
>CAKPCM010000014.1 GCA_934141615.1 uncultured Bacilli bacterium | reverse complement strand
TTATCTATATTTAGTATATTACTTAGTATTCTTGCTAGATATTCTTTGTTTTCACTTAAAACGCTTTTAAAGACATAATCATATGTCATTGGTATTACTTTTCCTTCTTCTAATTTATTTATTTTATCATCTCCCCTCAAGGCCTTACTATAGCCTAAAAGGATATTTATTACAAATTAGTTTTTTGTATTGAAAAGTATGCAGAAAAACAATTTTATCTTAGCAGAACACTTATTTTTTGCATATCTTTTCTTACTATTTTTCCTTTTTTGCACTTTTTTATAAATCGTTCGTCAAATTCCGACAAACAAGTCTTAAATCAACTTTTCTTCTTATCTATAAACGTCTTAGTACAATCAAATAAGAATAGCACCACAAGGATAATTGTTATAAATGGTGGTATCTTTTTAATAATACCTTTTAATAGAGGATGAACGATGTAGACAAATATAATGCTAATAGCTCCCCATACTAAAGTCATTTCAAGAGATATATAATGGCCTATATGAAATTTTTGCTGTGAATAATCCCAAAATACTTCTCCAAATATTTTTTCTATTAAAACCCCACCTAAAGCCTCTATACTAGATAATACTATACCAACTACAAAAAACATGATAACGGTTTCCCAAAATCTATGCATATGAAGGTTCTTAAAAAGGTATTCAGACACAAACAAAATAGTTACGGCACCAATACCATAAACGGGTGTCCACCATCCATATAAAAAACCACTTTTAAAACCATTTTTAGTTATTAATGCTGTTACAGTTTCTAATAAGTGTCCTAAAATAGAGTATACAAAAAAACAGTTTAAATAATACATAATATCACCAGTTTTAGTATGCAATTATTTAACTGTTTTTATTCTATTTATTTTTTTAATTTATCATTTAAATTACTAAAATAATGCAAATCATATAAGTTAACGTTTTCCGAAATAGCTTCTTTTATTAAAGATAATACTTCCTTATTATCTTGCAAAACTATATCAGAAACCTTTTTTAACATATATTCATCATAATTTGAAGCAATCTTTTCTAGCAAAGAATAATTACTTAAATCGCCTTTTGCTTTTAGCTCATCATAAACTTCTTTAAGCATTAATCTTTTTTCATCCGTTTCCATTTGATTTATGTTTTTCTTTTTAAATAAATTAAATTTCATAATAATGCTATTTTTTTGACCAAGCAGTTCCTTCTTTAGTATCCTTAAGAATAATGCCTTTTTCTGATAATTCATCTCTTATTTTATCAGCGGTTATAAAGTCTTTATTTTTCTTTGCTTCCAATCTTAATTCTACTTGTTTTTCAACGTATTTTACAAGCTCATCATCCATTTTTCCAGTTTCCTGTTTTAATAAATCTAGTGATAAAACTTTATCAAATGATTTTACTAGTGCTTTTTTAGTTGCGTCATTTAATGAATCATCTTTTAACACATCATATAAAACCGTTAAACTACTAGATGTATTCATATCATCATTTATGCAAGATATAAACTCTTTATTGTATTTGTCAAAGGCATCTTCATCTACTGCTCCATCATCAGTTAAAGATAAAGTCTTTTGTTTCAATTTTTTATACGCTTTTAAAGCATTATCCAAGTTATCATAAGTAAATACAAGTTGTTTTCTATAATGAGACTGCAGGCACATTAATCTGTATGAAAGTGGATTATATCCTTTTTCTTCCAGTAATGATACGGTTAAGAAGTCTCCGTTACTCTTACTCATCTTACCATTTTTATCATTTAAATGTTCACAGTGTACCCAGTAATTACACCATTTATGTCCTAAATAAGCCTCACTTTGCGCAATTTCATTAGTGTGATGTGGGAATATATTATCAACACCACCGCAGTGAATATCAAGATACTCTCCGCAATGCTTCATACTAATGCAAGAGCATTCAATATGCCATCCCGGATAGCCTAAGCCCCAAGGAGATTCCCATTTAAGTTCCTGATCTTCAAACTTAGACTTAGTAAACCATAAAACAAAATCAGCCTGGTTACGTTTGTTAGAGTCACTTTCAACTCCCTCTCGTACACCAACTACCATTTCATCTTCCTTATGGTTTGTTAAAACATAATAATCATCAAGTTTTGATGTATCAAAATATACGTTGCCACCAGATACGTATGCATACCCTTTTTCTAAAAGCACACTAATCAAATGAATATAATCATCTATAAGATTAGTTGCAGGTTCCACTGTTTCTGGTTTTTTAATATTAAGCTTTTTAAAATCTTCGAAGAATGCTTCTGTGTAAAACTTAGCAATATCTAAAACACTTTTATGTGCCTTTTTAGCACTTTTTACCATCTTATCTTCACCAGTATCAGAATCACTTGATAAGTGTCCTACATCCGTAATATTCATAACACGATTAACATTATAACCATTATAAATAAGTGTCTTTTCTAAAATATCTTCCATTATGTAACTTCTAAGATTTCCTATGTGAGCGTAATGATAAACGGTAGGTCCACAAGTATACATATTAACCATCTTTTTATCATTTGGAATAAATTCTTCTACTTTTCTTGTTAACGTATTATATATTTTCATAATTATCACTTCCTATTATCATTTCTTATTTGTCTTCTTTTTACCTTGGCTTTTCCTTGTTCATATAAAACCTTAGGTTTAGAACAACAATAAAGTCCCCCTTTATATATAAAATTCTTATTAATCATTTCTTCTTTCATAAGTCACCTAACCATAAATAAAATTAATTTTTTATATTTTTATTATACAATAAATTAAAAAAATTAAAAAGTGATATATCACCTTTATATCACTTTATGTCTATAATTTAAGTTCTATGTCACTTTTATAATTAATTAAACCTTCTGTTATCTGGTTTTCAATCTTTATTAATGAATCATTTATAAGTGATTTTAAATCCTTAGACGAACTAATAAGTTTTAATATTTCTTCTTTATAATGAGCTGGAAGTTTTACCTTTGCATCATCATAATTTTTTATAAGATTATTTATTTTGTTTATTAATATTTCTTCCTTATCTTTATTAGTTAGTTTTTTCAACTCTATAACATCAAATACTTTATCTTTTATCTCACTTGGTAAGTTTAGGTTTGATTTATCATCATTTGTAAAACCTAATTTTTTTCCATTTTCTAAGTTTCTATTTTCAAATATAATAACAGAGTTAGTAAAATCTATCTTTTTACCACTTGCATCTTCTATCTTTCCATCACTTAGTATCCTTTCAAATAAGCTTTTAACTTCTGTGCAAGCTTGGCTAAAGTTTTCCACAATAAAAGTAGTTGATGGATTACTTCTTACCTTTTCAAATATATTATTTTTATTATCATAGCCTAGATAACCTGCTGTTGTACCAATTAACTTACTAATCATATGATATTCTTTATACTCTGATAAATCTATCTTAACAATGTCTTTTAAATTGCCAACAAGTTTTAAATATTCGGTTGCTAAAAGAGTTTTACCAGTTCCTTTAGGACCAGTAATTATTAGTGAATAACATCTTTTATTTCTGGATAAATCCCTTCTTTTTAATGAATTCACTATTTTTTTAACGGCTTCTTCTTGGCCAATTATCGTTTTATTTAAATTACTTTCCAAACTATTATAAAATCTTCTTCTTGCCATTTTATCGCCAATACTATTTATGTTACCTTTACTTCTTATTACGTCTAACACATCTTTTTTAGTTACTTTTTTCTTATAAATTGTTATCTTTTCTAACTCTTTTTTAATATCGTTTTCCATGCCTTTATAAAGGTATGCCTTTTTAAAATCATTATTAGATAATGCCTTGTTTTTATTATATGATGTTTTCTTTAATTTCTCATTTAAACGTTTCATCATTTTTTCTGGCTTACTTTCAAGTACGCTTGCCTTTGCACATACTTCGTCTAATATATCTATTGATCTATCTGGTTCAAAACGATTAGTAAGATATCTATCAGATAAGTAAACTATTTCTTTTATTAAAGAATTATCAATTTTTATATTATGATATTTTTCATATAAAGGCTTTATTTCAGTAAGTATTTTTATAACACTTTTTGTATCAGGTTCTTTTATAAGAACACTTTGAAAACGTCTTGCAAGTGCTGCATCTGGTTCTATATATTTTTTATATTCATCTTCTGTTGTTGCTCCTATTATTCTAACTCCTCCACGAGCTAAAGCAGGTTTAAAAATGTTTGAAGCATCAATCGCTCCTTCTGCTCCTCCAGCTCCTACCATAGTATGAATTTCATCTATAAATAAAATAATGTCTGGATTGTCTTCAAGTTCTTTAATCAAAGTCTTCATCTTTTCTTCAAACTCACCGCGGTATTTAGTACCCGATACTAACGAAAATATATTTAAAGAAATTATTCTTTTATCTTTCAAAAACGAAGGACATTTATCACTTACCATTAAATTTGCTATTCCTTCAACAATCGCTGTTTTACCAACACCCGCTGGTCCTATCAAAATAGGATTATTCTTTTTTCTTCTAAGTAATATTTCTATCGTCTTATCTATTTCCTTTTCTCTACCTATTACTGGATCTAACTTCTTTTCTTTAGCAAGCTTAATTAAGTCAGTTCCTTGTTCATCAAGAAGAAGTTTTTTTCTTCTATTATTCTTATTATTTTTCTTTATTCTTAAGTCATAATATAATTTATCTATGTTTACGTTAAAACTCTTAAGAATGGTATATGCTATTCCATCTTCCTCATCTAATATTGAAATTATAATTATCTCAGGATTAACAACTTTGTTATTTTCTTCTCTAGCTTCTATAACAGCATTTTCTAAAACCCTCTTAAGTAGAGGTGTATATAAAACAAACTCACTTTTTTTACTTCCAACCCCTACTAAGCTAACTAATTTTTCTTTAAATTTGTCATATGTTACTTTATGTTTTTTTAGTATATCTTTTAATTTACTGTTTTTTAATATAGATAAAAAAAGATGTTCACTTCCAACATAAGGATGGTTTAAATCATCTCTTTCTTTTTCTGCCTTTTTTAATATGTGTCTTACTTCCTCACTAAAATTAACAAACATAAAAGTCTCCTTTCTAAAACATTCTATGATTGTTATGGGTAAAGTATTTAATTTTAATACACAAAAAAAGGACATTTATTGTCCTATAAAATAATATTTATTTTTTAAATACCAAGGTTAATCAGCTGTCAAATACTTAAAAGCATAAAAAACAATTGTTATACCAATACTTATTCCAAGAATTTTTAAGACAAGGTTTATAGTATCTTTTTTTTCATTTTTTTGATTGATAATTTTTGATGTATCTATCTCTTCTAATATTCTTACTTCATTTTCATCTAAAATTTCGCCAGGAATACTAATTAACGATTTTAAGAAATTAATGTATTCTTCTTTTCCCTGAGCACCTAATATCATGTATGTGTTATCATCTGCTGGTGGATTACTTGTTACAACATCAACTATATTTACTTTATCTTTTGGCAACTTATACAAAACTTCTGTAAGAGGATTTTCACATCCCAAGACTTTTAACCAGGCTTCAATTATTAAATTATCACCATGCTTATAATAGTTAAATCCAAATTTAAACTTGCAACCGTTATGATAGAAGTTCAAAAATCTACCATTAATCTTTTTCTTGTACTTTGAAAACCTATTATAATTAAGCCAATTTTCTACTTTTTTAGCATAATATTCATAACCTTTGTCTTTTGTATTAATTATAAATTTAGTTCGTTTACCCCAGTCTTTTTTTTGCATTTTTATAACCGGTTTTAAAATTGCATTTCCATACAATATGCAAAAAGTTATACCACAAACAACTAAAACACCAACAAAGATATATACGTATATCATTTTAAATTGTAGCCACTTTCATATTCACTTATGCCATAATAAATTGCATTACAACAACAATTATAGAAATAATACTTAGTACTATTGTCGCAATTGCTTTACCTTTTTTTCTAGTTTTCAAACCTTGAGATGCAAAATAAAAATCCATTATATAAACGAAAATTCCCATAACAACACCACCAAATGACGCTAAAAGACCAAGAATAGAAACCCAAAAACCTATTTCACATAATTTTTCTTGCTTTTTCATTGTGTCATTTTGAAATGTTTGAGCAAATTGTGTTTGCCCAGTGGTTTGATTTACGTTAGTATTGTTATTTGCATAATTAGTTTGTATATTTTCTACAGATGACTGTCCTTGTTCTAACGTTTGATTTGAATTATTTTGATTAGATAAATTTTGATTATTCACTACGTTACCTCCATTGTTTAATTTCTCGATTTCCTGAAATAATGAACTTAAAGAATTTCTAAAATCCATGCTTTGTATATTCATACTTGCTATACCGTTTTGTTCAATTTTAATTTCTCCAAAAGCACCTTTTAACCACGCACTTACCATGAGATGATTACCATTAATAGAGTAATTAAAATATCTATATCCTATCATAGAATCACCTGACTTATAATAGCGTTGTCCATCTTTTTCCTCTAATATAAAATTATTGGCTTGAATATAATTTTGCATTAAACTATTTATAAGATTAACATCACATATAATATTAAACTCATAATTGCTTCTTCCTTTTTCCACTTTCCCTCCTCCTTTCTATGTTCATAATATCAAATGCCCCCCCCCGTCAAGAATTTTTTTATACTGTGGAAAACGAATGTAAATCTTTGTAAATTCTAGTGCATAAACTAAAAAAAGACAACATATTATGTTATCTTTTTAGATTTATTTATATTTATACTAATGCAAATACTATTATTGCTGCAACTATTACTATTACAAATAATGCAAGTAATACCTTCCAGATGTATTTGAACCATTTCCCAAATGGAATATCTAAGTAATATAAACCAATTATTAATCCAACTGAAGTAGGTGCAATTATCATCATTAGGTTAAATACACTTTGCATTATTAATCCTAATACTCCGTATAAATCAGAGTTAGTTACTACTGAAGTAAATACTGGGGCGATAGTTGATACAAAGTAATAGAAATCACCAGTTAATACGCTTCCTATCATGGTAGCTAATGATATGGTTGCAATGTTAAATCCTTTAGCCCATGATACTATCCAGTTTGTAATAGTTACGTTTACACCAGATGTTACCATAATAACTAATACGATACTTATAAGCATTGCAGTTACTGCAACCGGTAATACCTTCTTAATTCCACCAGTTACTGTTTCAACAAAATCATTGAATTTGATTTTAGAACATAGTGCTATAACACCTGCTAAAACAAATAATAATATTGCAACATCAGTCATAGTCCAAGAACCAATTGCATTTATTACTCCACTTGATGAACCTGTTGTAGCATCTACTGAAACAAGAGCGCCAATTATATTACTAAATACTGCATAATCACCAATTTTAATTTTTGATAAAGTTGTATTAAAATCAGAAAATGCTGTAAATTTAGTAAATAAAGATTCCCAAGGTATTATTGTAGCTAGAACAAATAATACAAATAGTACTAAACTAACTCCAAATAATACGTTACTTCTTCTTTCAGATGTAACAGCTATTTGTCCATTTTTATCTGCTTTTTCAGTTAATACGGTAATAAACTCAGCTACTGATAAAATTGTAGGAATTCCTGTCCAGCAGAATAATATGCTTAAAAGTCCTGATTTTATCTTACCAGCATAAAATTTATTTATACCAAAGGTACCTAGTAAAAGAGTTAATACTGCATATAGAGTTTTATTTACTTTTCTGTTAGTATCTTTCATTACTTAGCCACCTTCTTTCTAGTAGCACTTTTTTTAGTAGTTTTAGAAGCAGCCTTTTTAGGTGTGCTTTTACTTGTTACCTTCTTAGTAGCAGTAGTCTTTGTAGAAGCTTTTACTTTAGTTTCCTTTTTGTCATCTTTCTCATCTTCTTTTTTAGTTACTTTCTTTTCTGTTTTCTTAGCTGTAATAGGTGCTTTAGTAAAGAAAATTAATACTGCTAAAGAAAGAACTAAAACGATTACTTTAACTAGTAGTAAAGTATTAACCTTTAATGAAAGTGTGCTAAATAAAGTACTGTTATAAATTCCACACATAGAACCAATTAATGATGCTACGATTGTAGATGCTAATATAACTTTCTTATCTATACTTAGCTTCTTCATAACTTGGTATATATATGGAACGAATACAAGTAATATCATCCAATCACTTACTACACAAGCTAAAATACCAAACACGATTATAGTTATAATAACTAATAATCTTTCTTTTCCTTCAAAAATTGAAGCTGTACGGTCTACGAATTTTTTGTATACATCTAACTTGTTTAATACTGAATAGAAGCAAGCTATTGCAACTATAAATACCGCAATTCCATTAAAATATGAAATTGAAACACTTAAGTTAGATAGTAAAGACCATACTCCAACACCAGCAACTGCACCCTTTGTTATGTTACCACTATAATCAGCATAAGAACCTGGAATAAATAAAGTTAATAACCAAGCTACACATACGGTGATTGCTAGAACTTTGAACAAATTATATTTCTTCATTGTTATGTTTTCCTCCCTAAATATTATTTTATTTCATTTTTTGGCCAAAATTATGACAAAAGCACCATATCATAACTCTGTCCTACGATTTAATTATATCATATTTTAGGAAAGTTTTTCCATATATTCTGTTATTGTACTTATAAATTCTTCTTTTGTTTTAAGCTCATATAATCTTTTTTTAACATTTACTCCATTAGGAAGACCTTTTAAATACCATGCTGCGTGAGTACGCATCTCAAGTGTTGCAACTTTTTCTGGTTTTATCTCAAGTAAGTAATTAAAATGCTTTAAGCAAGTTTCCATCCTTTCCGTTGGACTTTGATCTGGAAGAAGCACACCATCTTCTAAATATCTTACAACTTGTTTTATTAAATAAGGATTACCAAGCGTCCCACGACCTATCATTACGGCATCACACCCAGTTTCATCAATCATTTGTTTAGCGTCTTTAGCTGATAAAATATCCCCATTACCAATTACCGGAATATTAACTGCTTCTTTTACTTCCTTTATTATGTTCCAATCAGCTTTACCACTATACCCCTGGGAGCGTGTTCTAGGATGCACCGCAATTGCACTTGCTCCTGCCTTTTCACAAGTTTTTGCAACCAAAACAGCATTGATGCTATTTTTATCCCAGCCACTTCTTATTTTAACAGTTACTGGTACACTTACTGCTTCTTTTACTGCTTTTACTATATCATATATTTTATCTGGATCTTTTAAAAGAGCAGAACCCGCTTGTGATTTAACCGCTACCTTAGGCACTGGACACCCCATATTTATATCTATAATATCTGGATGCATACTTTTTTCTATTATTTTTGCAGCCTCAACAAAGCTTTTTTTATCACTACCAAATATCTGCTGACTAATAGGTCTTTCATTCTCCGTCATATAAAGCATATCTTTAGTTTTCTCGTTATCATAAACTAAAGCCTTATCGCTTACCATTTCAGCATATAAAAGACCAGCACCCATTTCTTTTATTATTCTTCTAAAAGCACTATTACAAACACCAGCCATAGGTGCTAAAACAACCCTGTTTTCTATTTCTACGTTTCCTATTTTAAACATTAAATCACTCCAAACTGAGACTATTATATAATAAAAAGAAACCAATTAAAAGTTTCTTTTTATAGATATTACTTTAGAATAACCTTTTGTATTAGGTTTAGTTTGCATTCTTTCCTTAGCCCTTATTCTTTTAGTCCAATCATTATATGTATTAACATCTATTTTTTGTTCCATAAGTAATGTCCATAATTGCATTTCTGTCATTTTAATTTTTCTCCCTTCGTGATTGATGAAATGTATTGTATCACAAATTTTTGCCTAGTCTAATAAAAACGACAAAAGATGACAAATTAGTGCATTTAAAAAGGATAGCTTCTGCTATCTCTTTGATCTTATAAACTTACGAATACTCATAAGCATGTTAAATACTTTGTACCAAAATTTATTAATTACTAAATCATATTCTCCAACAAGTTCAAGTACGTTTGGATTAAATTTAGATTTAAACGTTGATAAGTGGTCTTCAAGTGATCCATCTATACCACCTAAATCACAATAATCACAGGATTTATCTAAACAATAACATAACCTGTAAAACATAAGGCCATTAGTTATTTTAAGAGATGGTAAGATTTTGGTGTTTGTTCCAGCGTATAAGAATGATGCGGTTTTTATTCCAGATGTACAAGTTGGCATCATAACTATAGTTGCTCCTGCAAGTGGATTATTGCCATATTCTTTTTTTATTTCTTCCGCTTCTTTTATTTGATTTAAACAAAATTCTTTTTTATTTTCGTGTTCTTTCATATCATTTTTAAGAAACTTAATATATTTATCAATATCAACCCTTGCAAAGAATAAAACAGCGTTATCTGGAAAAGCATCCATTAACTTTTTAAAATATTTTTCACTTCTAAGCGCTATATGTTGTCTTTCTTCCGTACAATGAAGAACGCTTATTAAGTCCTTAACGTCTTCTTTATTTGTAGAATAACTAAAGTAAACTCCTCTATCTTCATGATACTTTCCTATATAATTTCTTGTGTTTTTAGGAAACGTTCTTCTAAGTTCTTCCTTTTCATAAAAGGCGCCATCTTTATCCTTAAGAGAAATAGCCATCGTGTATCTCGGCTGTATATATGCGTTTACTTCCTTTTTAAATCCACCGTGAACAAAGCCTAAATTCTCTAATTTTTTAACTATTTTATCAGTATCTAAAGTAAAAGCTTTCCTTACCTCTATTCCCTTATTTTTCTTTATGTTTTGAATATTATCTTCACTAAAACAAATAAATGGATCAATTTTTATATCTATTGCACCATTTTTCTTGGCATAATTTTTTAATTCTTTAACAAATGTTTTTATAACGTCATCATTATCATATGATGTAACAAAACCCCTTGGTATGTAAAATAATTTCTTACCTAAAAATAAGTTTCTTTTTAGTACCATTGCTCCACATATTAGTTTTTTATCGCAATATAGTCCAACATAATCATTGTCCCACGCTGTTTTAACAAGACTCCAAGCGGGTGTTTGCATAAATGATGTAGAAGGAAAATTTCTTACGAATTTATCATATTCTTTACTATCAATACCCGTTTTAAATTGATATTTCATCCTTATCATCCCTTTTTTATTTTACTATTAATTCTGCTTCATCACCATTTTTAATTAAGAATGCATTAGCATCATCAGTGTCTAAGTGAACTTCATAAGAAAATTTATCACTTATTCTAACATATACGTTTTCTAGTATTCCCGGCTTTTCTCCTTTTACTACAATACTTACAAATTCTTTTCCTTCAAATCCATACTTTTTAGCATCTTCTTTTGTTGCATGTACGTGTCTTGCTGCTATTATAGCGGCGTTTTTAGTAATCTTTCCTTTTGGGCCTATAATCGTTATTTCTGCTGCGCCATCTAAATCACCAGAGTTTCTAACAGGAGGCTTTACTCCAAGTGCAAATGAGTCAGTTTTTGATATTTCAACTTGAGTTTCTCCTCTTTCAGGTCCTAATATTCTTACTCTTTCTATTTTTCCCTTTGCACCTTCTAACGTAACTTGCTCATTACATGCATATTGTCCAGGTTGTGATAAATCTACCTTTTTAGTTAATTCATATCCTTCCCCAAATAATATTTTAACATCTTCTTTTGTTACGTGTACATGTCTTGCAGACACACCTATATTTACTTTCATATTTATTACATCTCCTTACAGGTTAATTATAACATGTATAATTAATTTAGTTCAATCATATATTTAAATGAATTATTAAAAAAGGAGATTTTAAAATTATGAATACAAATTATTACCCAAATCCTAGTTTTCCAAATGCTAATTTAAATGGGGTTCAAATGAACAGTATGAAATCAGTTGCATCACAACCTAGCATAACTACAGCAAATCAAAGTAATAATAATCTTGCTCAAATAGGAGCTACTAACAATATGTTAGACATAGAACAGTCATACATAGAAAACATATTAAGACTTAACAAAGGCAAACTTGCAACGTTTTATATGTCATTTCCAGACTCAGTAGAATGGAGAGATAAAACATTTACTGGTATTATAGAAGCCGCCGGACGTGACCACATAATAGTTAGTGACCCCAAAACGGGAAGATGGTACCTACTTCTTATGATATATTTAAACTACGTTGATTTTGATGAAAAGATAAATTATAGTCCAGAATTCTACTTAGCAAACTAAAAGATTAATCTTGTAAATATTATCTACTTTTGCTATAATTCTAATTAGAATAGAGGTAGATAAAATGTTAATTGTAATCACAGTTTTAGTAATTAGTTTAATTCTACTAATAGTTAGCATTTATAAAGATAAAATAAACTTTTTATCCGTTAAGTTAGCTAACGTGGAAGAAAAAATAAATAGTACTTTATTAAAAAGAAAAGAATTGTTAAAAGATTCTGAAAATGTAATAAAAGAAATTACCAAGACAAAAAAAGACGTATATATAAATTTTAGTGAACTAAATGATAAAGAAATAAGTATGATGGAACTAGACAGAAAATTACTAGTATACATGAACGAATTTTACTTAATAAAAGATAAATATGAAGAATTACAAAAAAGTGATGACTTTAAAAAGATAGCCTTTATGTTAGCAGAAACAGAAGATTTACTTAGTGCATATAAAGATTACTACAATGATAACGCTAGCAAATACAACAAAGTAATTAAATGCTTCCCCGTATGCATAGTAAGTCTTTTAAAGGGAAGAAAAGAAAAATTATTTTTTGATAGTAAAAATAGTTCTGATGGCGATTATAATGATTTCAAATATTAAAAAGAGATTACCAATTAATCTCTTTTTTGTTATGCGCTTTTAAATAATTGTTAGTTTTAGAAAATGGTTTACTGCCAAAAAATCCATTATAAGCAGAAAGAGGTGAAGGATGAGCTGATTCTATTATATAATTATTAGGATTAGTAATAATTCTTTTTTTATCCCTTGCTTGTCTTCCCCACAAAATAAATACAACATTATTTAGTTTATCGTTAATTTCTTTTATAACATAATCAGTAAATATCTCCCAGCCTATTTCTTTATGTGAATTAGCCTTATCTTTTTCAACGGTTAATACGGTGTTAAGTAAAAATACACCTTGCTTTGCCCAATCAGATAAATCAGTATCGCATCTATCTATGTTTAAGTCATCTTTTAACTCTTTAAAAATATTTCTAAGCGAAGGAGGCGTCCTAACTCCTCTTCTAACAGAAAAGGATAATCCCATTGCTTCATTTTCACCATGATATGGGTCTTGTCCTAAAATGACTACTTTTATATCTTTAAAATCAGTCAATTTAAATGCATTAAATAAATCCTTTGCAGGTGGATATATAGTTTTGGATAATCTTTCTTCTTTAACGAACTCTTTTATATATTTAAAATAATTTTTCTTAATTTCATCTTGTAATACTACATCCCAGCTATTATGAAACATATAAATCACCTCATCTTTTCGACATATTAGCTAATATAAGTGAATGATCACTTCCAGCATTCTCATAAGCTTTAACTTCATTTACACTTAAATCGGAATCACTATATAAAATATGATCCAAAGCCAAATTAAGTGGTTTATAAGTATTACCTAGTGGTAACGCTGCATCTGATAATGAATTTCTTAAGCAAAAATCTTTCAATCCATTTTTTATTTCAGTATTCATATCCCCAAGGATTATATGACTGCCATTACAAGATAAACCCAGTATTTGCTGAAGTGATCCATTTTCTTCAAAAGTTTTATTTTGGATTTTTTTAACGTTATCAACGTGCACATTTATTATACTATATTCATCTTTTCCATCCATGAATCTTATATAAGTTGCAATTCTTGGAAATAATGAACCTTTATACTTATTTCCAAGTTTCATAATATCATCAGAAAGAGAAAAAGTTTTATAATCTAAAACATCTATACCTTGTTTTTTAATCATTATAGGACAGGCCTCATTTGTTACACCAAAACTTCCTCTAAATTCACCATATATGTTATATGTTCTTTCAAACTGTTTTCTTAAATTGGAATATTCTTCTTTAGTAACTTCCTGTAGTCCTATAACGTCGGGATCTGCACTTTTTATAATTTCAAAATTCATTAAAAAGGAATTCATCAATGACGTATGACCTTTTAGAATTTTATTAGCGGTTTTATTTTTAACATTATAAGTTGCTATTTTCAATGTAATCAAACCCTCTTTCAAATTGCTTTTATTATAGCATAAATAAAAAAAATAACAAATAATGACTCTATTTGTGGTAGCTTTCATTATTTATTATTTTAAACGAGCGATATATTTGTTCTAACAATAATATTCTAAATAGTTGATGTGGAAATGTTAACTTTGAAAAAGATAAGGAATAATTGGATCTTTTTAAAACATCATCTGATAGACCATTTGATCCACCTATTACAAAGGTTATGTTCCTTGAAATATTTTTGTCTATAAAACTAGATAAACTGATAGAATCAAATTCTTTTCCATTTATTTCTAACGTAACAACATAATCTCTTTCGGATATTTTAGATAATATGTTTTTACCCTCTTCTATTTTTGTCTTTACCGTATCGTAATTATAATCAGGTAATTCTATTATTTCTAACTTAGTATACTTAGATAATCTTTTTTGATATTCCTTTATGGCATCTTTTAAATACTTTTCCTTTATTTTACCAACACATATTATTTTTATCATACTTCTATCCATTCCGTTCTTTGTTTTTGCTTTGCAACAAGTATGTTTTTAACTTCCTTATGCTTACTTTTTAAAACTTTATTTACCGTATCAAGGGCAAGTTCATACGTATTATTATCATCACTTAAGTGGGCCAAAATAATCGTATTTGTTTTATCTCCAATAAATTCAGATAAATAATATGCACAATCACTATTAGAAAGGTGTCCCTTATCACTTAATATTCTTTTTTTTAGGTGAAATGGATACCTACCATTCATAAGCATTTCTATGTCATGATTACTTTCCATTATATATAAATTATGATTACTTAACTTTTCAAAATATCTGTTATTTATATATCCGGTATCAGTTATATAAACAAGGGATTTATCCTTATTTTTAATTATGAATCCAACTGAACCCTTAACATCGTGAGACGTTTTTATGACATCTACCGTTATATCATCAATATCAAATGAAGGAGTATCATATAAAACATAATCAAAGTCATCAATGTACTCTCTTAAAAGAGCAAGTATTATTTTATTTACGTATAACTTTGGATGATATTTTTTTAAGAATACCTTTAGTCCTTGTACGTGGTCCACGTGGGTATGTGTTATTAATATTGCTTTTATTTCATTGGGATCCACACCTAATTCATTTAATTTTTCTTCCGTATATGATTTGGTAACACCAAGGTCAATTAAGATCTTGGTGTTATCAGTTTGTATTAATACACTATTACCGCGGCTTCCACTTGATAAAACTGCTGTTTTCATTATTTATATAATATTAGTGGATCCGTTGGAATACCATCTCTATATGGTAATCCATTTCTATATAAACCAAAGTGTAAGTGAGTACCAGTTGCAAAACCAGTATGTCCCATCGTACCTATTTGTTGTCCTTTTTGAACAGTTTGACCTTCTACTACCAACCTAGAATGCATATGTCCATACAATGTATAATATCCATTTCCGTGATTAATAGTAACGTAGTTACCTAAACTTCCTTTGTTTAATGATGCAACAACCGTACCAGATCCTGCTGCATAAATTGGTGAACCTTCACCACTACCTGCTATATCTAGAGCTTCGTGAATTTTACCCCAACGATATCCAAAGTAACTTGAAATATAATACTGTGATATTGTTGGCCAAGCCCAAGAACCTGACATAATTGGTGCTGTTCCACCACCTGCATAAGATGGAGATGTCTTAGTTCCTACTTTAACAACCTTATCAACCGATGGTGTAATTGTTTCAGAACTTACTATTACAACGTTATTAGTTTCACCATTTACGGTCTTTATCTTAGTGGTTAATCTATCAACACCATTTTGTCCTTCGGTTACTACTTTTTCAGTTCCATAATCTAGCGATGAATCATCTTCCTGTACAGTCTTAAACTTACTTTCTTGATCCATTACGTTATGTGTTTCAACTACTACGTCAACAATTGGATTAATTAATCCTACCTTTACTTGTTGTCCTACTGACAATATGTTGTTAGCACTCGTAAATTCTGGATTAACAATTAAAAATTCTTCGGTTGCCAGTTTATTTTTATACGCAATTGAATCAATTGTATCTCCTTCTTGTACCGTGTAATATTGATCTTCTTTTACCTCACCAAACATTAAATACTTAGTAAGCGTTTTTTCATCCGTAAAGATATTTTCATCAGTTGAAATATATCCGTGTTTAATAGTTATGTTTTGATCTATATATATGTCTTCTATTAAACTACCAGTTTCCTTTATTTCAGGTTGTGTATCATTTTCATAATTCTTTAAATCTTCTTTGCTTACAAAGGCTTTTACTACCGATTTAATTGCCTTATCAAAAATCTTTTTATCTAAAACGTATAAAGTTATGTCACCCTTAGATGTTTGTTCTTCTTCGTTTTTAACAACCGTACCAGAATTACCCTTAATTGTTATTTTATAACCTTCAACGGTAAATGGTTTTTCTTTTTTTATTATGTTATTAACTTGTTTTGCCGTTAATAAATCCTTTTGATACGTTGTACATTTTTGTATATCAACACCTTCTGGTATGTATACTTTATCAACGTCATACTTTTCTTTTAGTTCTTTTTGTTCATCATTTATGTAATCTTCTAATTCTTTTTTATCTTTAACGTTACCAACTACCTTACCATCTAAGTATACTTTATATACTTCTTTTGGTTCTAACTGATATCTATGTGCTAAATTAACAAACATAACAATTAGTACGGAAACTAATACTGCCGCTAAATAAACTAACCCCGTTTTTATTACTTTCATCATATTTATTCACCACTTTCTCTTTGGAAATTAACAAATGTTGAAGTATCCTTTTTAAATAATAACTCAACAGTTGTAGTTGGACCACTTCTGTTCTTACCAATTATAAATTCACTAATACTTGCATTATCGTCACGTCTTGCTTCTTTATTATAGTAATCATCTCTATATAAGAATGATACTATATCGGCATCTTGTTCTATTGAACCTGATTCACGCAAATCACTCATTATTGGTCTTTTATCTTCTCTTTGTTCAACCGCACGAGAAAGCTGCGCTAATGCTATTACCGGAATTCCAAGCTCTAGAGCCATTGTTTTTAAGTTACGTGATATATCAGATACTTCTTGTTGTCTGTTTCCAGCTGATTTAGCCGGACCAGTTATTAACTGTAAGTAATCTATTACAACTAATCCTAATCCCTTATCAGAATTAGCAAGTCTTCTACATTTACTTCTTATTTCACCTATTGTTATACCAGGTGTATCATCTAAAAATAAATTTGTATCTGATAGTTGGCTAATTGCTTCATTTAATCTTTTCCAATCGTTATGCTCTAAACGTCCTGTACGCATCTTATTACCATCTATTTGTCCTAATGATTGTAATATTCTGTTTGCAAGTTGTTCCGCGCTCATTTCTAGGTTAAATACCGCAACTGATTTATCACTGTGTGTTGCAGCATAAGTTGCTAAGTTAAGTGCAAAAGCTGTTTTACCCATTGCTGGACGAGCGGCAATTATAATAAACTGACTCGGCTGAAGTCCCGCAGTTAATTTATCAAACTCAGAAAAACCAGTTGCAAGACCAGTTATCTCTGAACCTTGTTCTGCTAATTTTTCTAGGTTTTCTTGGGCTCTATAAGCAACATCTTGAATTCTTTGAAATTCTGATGTCTTACGCATGTTACCTATTCTAAGCATCTTCATTTCAGCGTTTTCTAAAACATCATATATAGAATCTTCTGATACATAGGCATCATTTGCAATATCAGTTGCAGTTTCTATGATTTTTCTTCCTATCATTTTTTCTTTTACAATGTTTATGTAATACTCAACGTTTGATGCGCTAGGTACAGAATCTATTATCTCTGATAAATATTCAACATTACCAACCTGACTTAATATTTTCTTTTCACTTAATTTATTAGTAACTATCGTTATATCAATAGGTTTATCTTCATCATTTAATTCTTGTAACGTCTCAAAGATTTTTGCATTTGCTTCACTATAAAAATGTTCTGGTGATAGCTCATCACATATTTTTTGAAGCGCCGTTTTAGATAAAAAAGCAGAGCCTAACACAGCTTTTTCTGCTTCTTTAGATTGTGGTATATTTCTCTCTGCCATTCTATCACTTCCTTTACTTTACAAGTTCTACCATTACGATTCCAACAACATTCTTATGTAAATTTATCTTTACTTCATGATATCCCAAAGAACTAATTGGTTCATCAAGTACTATCTTTTTCTTATCTATTTTATATCCTATTTTTTCTAACTCGCTAGATATTTGTTTTGTTGAAATAGTACCAAATACTTGGTCTTCTTTACCAGTTTTAACCTTAAACGTTAAAACCCTATCTTTTAATTCTTTCTTTATTTTTTCACATCTTTTTATTTCAGCTTGCTCTTCTAAAGCTTTATTTTTATTATTTATGTCTAATATTTCCCTACTTCTTTTGGTATATGCAACTGCATACCCGTTTCTTATAAGAAAATTTTCTCCATATCCATCTTTTACTTCTTTTACATCTCCAGCCTTTCCTTGGCCTTTAACATCTTTTATAAATATAACTTTCATAATTAGTCCTGCCTTTCTAATTAATCTTGCGTAATTATTATAACATACTTATTAATTATTTAAAAGAAAAGAAAGCATACATAAAGTATACTTTCTATTAATTACTTTGTAAATGGAAGTAATGCTATCATTCTAGCTCTTTTTACTTGTTGTGCAATATGTCTTTGGTGCTTAGAGCAAGCTCCTGTTACTCTTCTAGGTAAAATCTTACCTTTTTCATTTATATATTTTCTTAAAATTTCAGGATCTTTATAATCTACGCTTTTACCAGCGCACATTTGACATATTTTCTTTTTCTTTCTATAAAATTCTGCCATTGTTAATTCCTCCTTATTAATATTTTATTAGAATGCTATATCGTCATCTGATATTTCAATACTACTACCAAAATCTGCAAAAACATCATCAGAAACATTAGTTTCCTTTGTTTCTTGTGCAGGCCTATCAGTTTGGAAATCAGCAGGTGAAACATTATCTTCACTGGTGCTATTTGAAATGGTATTACCAGAATTTCTTGAATCAAGGAATTGAACACGGTCTGCTACTACTTCAGTAACATAAACACGTTTTCCATCTTTATCTTCATAATTTCTTGTTTGTATTCTTCCGTCTACTGCAACTAAAGAACCCTTACCAACGTATTTTTTAATATTTTCAGCTTGCTTTTGAAAAGCTACTATATTAATAAAATCAGTTTCTCTTTGTCCTTGTCCATTAGTATATTGTCTATCTATTGCGATAGAAAAATTTGCTATTGCAGCATTACTTGATGAATATCTTAATTCTGGATCCCTAGTTAATCTTCCGATTAAAAATGCTTTATTCATTATATTTCCTCAACTTTCAATCTTAGTCTTCTTTTACGATTAAATGACGTATTATATCTTCACTTATTAAAGCTAAACGATCAAATTCGTTAATAGCTTTTGCATCTTCAGCTTCTAAATTGATTAAGAAATAATAACCAGTTTTATGACCGTTTATTTCATAAGCTAATTCTTTTTGACCTAAGTCTTTTGAAGATGTTACTTTAGCTCCGTTATCTGTTAAAACTTTTTCAAACTTTTTAGCAACTTCTTTAGTAGCTGCTTCTTCAAGGTTTGGTTTAACAATGAACATGATTTCGTATTTCATTTTATTTTCCTCCTCTTCTGGTCTTATCGGTCTTTCATCCTTTTGTGAAAGACAAGAGAGCAATTTCATTACTCGCCTTGTATTATAACAAAAAAGAAGATTATTGTAAACCTTCTTTTATACATTATATTCATATTATTTTTTTATAAGCACTGTATTTGCCGTTTTTAATATTTCTTCAGCGTCCTTATATTTTATTCGTCTTTTATTTGAAATAACCGGATATGAAATAGATAGTACTAATTCATTATCTTCTGTTATATAGTCACAATAATAAGTTGAATAACTTGTTTTGGTAAATATATCAACATAATTATTTTTATCTTTTTTTCTAACTAACACATATTTTTTTGGATTAAAAGATCTTAATCCAGACCATCTAATACCATAATCATCATAACGATGAATTTTATATTTGACTTCTGCTAAACATAAATTTTTTGTTTTAAATCCAAATATTTTTTTGTTTAAACTCATTATAACCTCCTAATTATTAAACCTAAACAAGCAAACATCTCCATCTTGCATAACGTATTCTTTTCCTTCACTCCTTAATTTACCTGCTTCTTTTGCGCCCTTTTCGCCTTTATAATTTTTATAATCATCAAAAGATATTACCTCAGCTCTTATAAAGCCCTTCTCAAAATCACTGTGGATAATTCCTGCACAAGCTGGAGCCTTCATACCTTTTTTAAAGGTCCAAGCCCTAACTTCTTTAGGCCCAGCAGTAAAATATGTTTGAAGCCCTAATAAGTGATAAGATGCCTTAATTAGTTTATCAAGACCACTTTCTTCTATTCCTAAATCATTTAGAAATGCCTTTTTTTCTTCGTCTTCAAATCCACTTAAATCTTCTTCTATTTTTGCACACAAAACGATTACATCGGCATTATCCTTCTTTGCATGATCCTTTAAATCTTTTACATAACTATTTTCTTTTCCTATTTCGTCTTCTTTTATGTTTGCAACGTAAATAATAGGCTTCATAGTAAGTAAATTAAATGCTTTTAATATTTTTAAATCATCCTCAGTATATTCAAGTTTTCTAGCCGGAATATTATTTTCTAACGCTTCTTTTATTCTTTTTAAAAGTTCTACTTCTTTTAAAGCATCCTTATCCTTTGTTGATACTGCCTTTTTTTCTATTTTTCCTAATCTTGTATCAACAACTTCTAGATCACAGAAAATAAACTCAACATCAATTATTTCTGTATCACGAAGTGGATTTGCACCACCTTCTACGTGAGTTATGTTTGAATCGTCAAAGCATCTTACAACTTCTACTATTGCATCCACATCCCTTATGTGTGATAAAAACTTATTTCCAAGACCTTCACCGTGGGAAGCTCCCTTAACTAATCCTGCTATATCAGTAAATTCAAACGTCGTTGGAACTAAGCTTTTAGGTTCTATTAACTCATTTAAAAAGTCTAATCTTTCATCTGGTACGGTTACCATTCCAACGTTTGGTTCTATGGTTGCAAACGGATAGTTAGCTGCTAAAATATTTTTCTTTGTAATTGCGTTAAATAAAGTAGATTTCCCTACGTTAGGTAGTCCTACTATACCTGCTCGAAGTGGCATAAAATCACATCCCTTGTACTCTGTATTATAACATTTAGAAATAAATATGTAAATTAAAAGATAAAACAATTAAGTTTTATCTTACATAGTAATTTGGTGAGATGCGGTTTCTTTTTGCGAAGACTTTTCAGCATCAATATACATAGTTTTTACCAATTTTTTTGTATATCCATAATTAAACGGAACAACACTATAATTATTTGATGCAAGCTCACCGTTTCTTACGTATGTTGCACCCATCTCTTCCAAAGAATATTGAGCAAAATCTCCATAACCTTTTAATTTTCCATTGTAAACATTTACAAAGTCAGATAAAATTTGATTAACATATTTTATTTTATCTTTATCAAATATTTCTGATAATAAAAAATTAGGTTCATTGTATAATTTTGTTATATTATCAATTGGTATATAAATATAATCATTTGAATTGTCATCAACTCTTTCAAATTTTATTTTTTAAATAGACTCATAATCCGAAACAACATCAGTTGCAACAAACGCTCCTGATGGAACTACGTCACTTGAAGTTCCGTAAGATAATACCAATCCTAAATCTAAATTTATACGATTTATTATTTCCTTTTTATTTTCTTCTAACATATTGTCTCTCATTTTTTCACCTCTAAATAAAATATGCGTATTATACTATCACAAGTTATTTATATAATCAAAAAAAAGATGATTACGATTGTGTAAAATGGTTTGGGGAGAGGGTATGAAAAAAGGAAGTCCTTTGTTAAAATGTAATTGTAAACTAACATTG
>CAKPCM010000013.1 GCA_934141615.1 uncultured Bacilli bacterium | reverse complement strand
AGGATATTTATTACAAATTAGTTTTCTGCATACTTTTTAAAACAGAAACCTAATTTTATCTTAGCAGAACACTTATTCTTGGCATATCTTTTCTTACTATTTTTTCTTTTTTGCACTTTTTTATAAATCGTTCGTCAAATTCCGACATTTAAAAAAATCCTTAATTTTAAGGATTCTTATTCAAAGTAATTAAGCATCATAGCTTTTTTAACTTCTTTTAATGTTTGAGATGCTTTTTGTCTTGCTTTTTCAGTTCCTTTTCTTAGTATTTCATATACTTTTTCTGGATTTTTAGCAAGTTCTTCTCTTCTTTTTCTAATAGGTGCTAACTCTTCTTGTAAGACATCGTTTAAAAATCTTTTTATCTTCATATCTCCAAGACCACCCTTTCGGTAATGCTCTTTTAACTCATCTAAGTTTTTATACTCAGGCATAAATTTTTCAAATGAATCATCTTTACAGAAAACATCTAAGTAAGTAAATACAACGTTGCCTTCTACTTTACCTGGATCTTCTACCCTTATATGATTTGGATCAGTATACATACTAAATACTTTCTTTTTAATTTCTTCAGCACTATCTTTTAGGTAAATACAGTTATTTAAAGACTTACTCATTTTAGCATTACCATCTATTCCAACAAGTCTTCTTTCGCTTACGTTTTCTGGAAGAAGTGCTTCTGCTTCAACTAGCGTATCACCATAAATAGAATTAAACTTTCTAACTATTTCTCTTGCTTGTTCAAGCATTGGTAACTGATCATCTCCAACTGGAACGATATTAGCCTTAAAAGCAGTTATATCCGCTGTTTGGCTTACTGGATAAGTAAAGAATCCCGCTGGTATACTTTCCTCAAATCCTCTTAATTCTATTTCTTGCTTAACGGTTGGATTTCTGTGTAAGCGTGCAACCGTTACTAAATTCATGTAATAAAAGGTAAGCTCAGTAAGCTCTGGAACCTCAGACTGAATAAAGTAATTAACCTTTTCTGGATCAATGCCGCATGCTAAATTATCAAGTGCAACTTCTATTACGTTATCCCTTACCTTTTTTGGATTATCAAAATTATCCGTTAGCGCTTGCGCATCTGCTGCAAACAAATACATTTCATCATAATTTCCTTCATTTTGAATTTTTACTCTGTTTTTAAGTGAACCAACATAATGTCCTATATGTAATGGTCCGGTTGGTCTTTCTCCTGTTAATATAATATTTCCCATTATAACTTTTCCTTCTTTCTATTTATATTTTTATGTTTATTTAAATTGTTAATGCACCATCGTTTTGTAAACATAATATCAGTCCTTCCCATATATTAAAAAAACTCTAATCCAACCATAGGATAAGAGTTATAATTCTTAAGTTTAATGCCACCTAATACGTACTATCATACATATGTTATAAGATAACGGGTAACTTCCGTAATGCCATACTATAATTTTCCGGCATCATCTTGCAAGTCCATTTACTAAAAAGATTATATAGCATCACACCAAACAGCTACTCTCTTAGGATAATCAAATTCTAGCTACTACTCTTGCTAAAACGATTTAAATTTAAATATAACTAAATTATATAGAAATAGTGCTATTTTGTCAACATCATATAAAATACATTTTTTCGTAAGTAGCATCTTCTATTTTATCAAAATGATTTTTAATAGCGTCACTCTTTGCCTTACAAACTATATTATCATTAAAGGAATATAATGATACAAAAATGGAATCACACACCGATAAGTAAAGCTTTGGTTTATATTTATTATAGCAACTAAGGTCTGAAATATAACTCACATTAGATGTTTTATCATAAATCGCAAGTGATAAAAACACTATGTAATAATCTTCCTTTTTTATAATGCTTTCAAACTCATCTTTTGTATATATATTCTTTTTAAATAAAGAGTTGCCATTTTTATCAAACACTTCTCCATTTACCATTATGTTATCAAAAGAAGAAATAATACCATCTAGTATTTTACATAAATAATTATCATATGAATTTTCAATCTCAAAACTAATTCCTAGCATAATAATCACCATGTAAATTATATCATAAATTCTATTCATTAACCATTTTATCTATACCGTTAAACAAATTATTCATACCCCATTTAAATCCTTTAGCAAAACTTTTAGAGGTAAAAAGTCCAAAGTTAGATACCTTATTTGAGTAATTCTTTTTCATATTAACTACGTAATTTTCCACCTTTATTTCTTTGCCTTCTTTAACATCCTTTTCGAACTGTTTTACCTTCTCCTCGGTAAGTGATGCTTTTTTATTATTTAAATCTTCATAGTAACCACCTGCTTGTGCAAAATACAAAACTAAAAAGGAAAAGAATAATAACCAAATAAACCCATGAAATATCTTTTTATAACTTATCATACCATTTCCCTTATGTACTTTATTATTGCATTATTAAGTACTTCTATCGTGTTTTCTACTTCTTCTTTCGTATTATCTTTTCCTCCTACTTCAACTAAGAATACGTTTTCTGATAAATCCTGATTATAAACGCCATTATATCCCTTACCACCATGATATGCTACGTTCCTTGATATGGTTGGAACAATTTCTTTAACTATGCTATTTAACCTTTCTGTATTTACCTTATTTTTCTCATAATTAGGATTATCAGTTCCAACAACGAACAAGATTTTAGCATAACTTTTATTTTGATAGGTAGTTGTCGTTATGTTTTTTCCAGCAGAATCTCTATGAATATCAAAAAAATATTTTAAATTAGGATTTTTCATCATCTCTTCATTTAAGTAAGTTTTTGATGCCGTATATGATTTATAGTATTTTAAATTATTATTTTCTAAAAAAACTTTCATGCTCTTTTCTTCTAACGAAGCCTTATACTCGGAATTATTTAATTTACTAGTTAAAAGATTTGCAGCAGAATAAACGTTATATCCGTTATAACTTTCTGTCTGATGAGTATTATATACGTATATTATAGGAGGACTATCAAGCACTGAAGATGAAACATTATTTGTTTTTACATCACTATTATTACTTTTTTTATTATCCGATTTAGTTACGTTACCTACCTTTTTAATATTATCATTTAAAAGGCTTACCGGATTATTAACTATATTATCTAATACTTCCTCGCTTTCACGCGCCACATTAAATTTTATATAGTTAACATCCTCATTTAATATCTTATTTTTTAACTGGTTATCCCTTAAATACTTTAATATAAAAATGTATGAAAAAAAGAAAAAGAAAGTAAAAATAATAACTTTAAATTTAGATTTCCTCTTTCTTCTAATTTTCCTTGATTTAAATTCTTTCATAGTATCACCCACCCTCTATAAAATATCATAGATGGTGCATCTTATTTGTCGGTTTTAGGTTATATGTTATGAATACTATGATTTATTCCGTAGCTTATTACGTCACTTAACTTTGAAAGCGTAAAGTCGATTTCCTTAGGAGTTACCATAAGATTATATCCGATAGGTGTTAAAACCTCATATAATAGCTTTTTTATTTCATTATCGTTAAGTGCTCCTACAAGCCCTAGAAAGTTTTTTCTATCAGCATCCGTTATTTTAGTTTCTTTATTTAGATAATTAACCGGTCCTTTTATAAACTTATTTGATTTATCATTTATATGGTTTTTATTATAAGCATAATTTTTAACCATATAATTAATAGTGTCTGAAACTATTGTGCTTGCATCTATTACGGTTGGAATTCCAACTGATATTACCTTGGTATTAAGTGTTTCTTTTGATATTTCCTTTCTTTTGTTTCCAATACCACTACCCGGAGAAATTCCGCAGTCAGATACTTGAATACTTTTATTAACGTTTTCTATCGATGATGAGCAAAGAGCATCTACTAGTATTACTAAATCAGGCTTTAATGCACTTACCACTCCTTTTACATAATCACTTGTTTCTATTCCGGTTTGACCTGTAACACCTGGTGCTATAGCTGCTAATTTAGATAGTTTATCATCGACTTTTATATCCATATCAAAAAAATGATTTGTAACAATTAATTTGCTAGCCACAAGTGGTCCTAGTGCATCAGGGGTAGACTTTTCGTTTCCAAGACCTATTACAAGGGTTTTATAATCTTTGTTATATCCTACCTTTTTAAGCATCTTCTTAAATTCTCTTTTAAATATATTACTAACTAAATTTCTAGCATCACTATCCGTTACATCATCAAATAAAATGGTTAGATAATTGCCTGGCTTTTTATTAAATGGATTATCTTCATCAAGCTTCATCCAAGATATTTTAACACCATCTTCTAATGTTTCATTACTTAACTTACTAGTTTCTTCATCTAATAAATCAACTATCATATCAGTTCTTACTTCGTACTTACTTAAATCTATTTTATGCATTTTTTTCTTCACCCTTTTATATTTTTACCAAAAACAGTAATTATTATTGATTTTTTATTATTTTTTTGATAAACTATAAGAAGTTAATGACGCCAGGAGGTGAAAAAATGCCAAATATTAAAAGTGCTAAGAAGAGAGTTAAGGTTACATCTACTAAACACGAATCTAACATTCCAGTTAAAGGTAGTATGAAAACTGCAGTTAAAAAGGTAGAAAAAGAAGCTACTATAGAAAATCTTAACATTGCTAACAAGAGAATTGATAAAGCACGTAACAAAGGAATTATTACTGACAATAAAGCATCTCGCTTAAAATCTAGATTAGCTAAAAAAGTAAATGAAACGAAGTAATTATACTTCTTTTTTTTATGCTTTATTGGTATAATAATTATGGTGATGATATGAATATTAAGAAACTAGTTAAAGTAGCACTTACGGTTATAATAATAGTTATATTAGGATTTTTAATAAAAGATAATTATTATTTATTAACAAATAAAATAGAATACGTATACAAAAAGTATCTTCAAGGAGATATAAGACAAAACTTAGCCGATAATAAATACCGTAAGAAAGAAAATTATGATTATGTAAAAATAAATGAAAATACTACTTTAAAAAACAAAGATGACGTTAAAAATATGATATACACATATCTAGATGCTGGTTGGGATGAGTATACCGTTAAGTGTGATGCTGATTATCTAGACTGCACTAACGACATAAAAGAAATTGTTCAAAATAATACTTACTTAACCGATCTTTCAAACTTTGTTCATCCTTTTAACACGTTTGACAAAATTAACACAACGTTTGCTGCTAGTGGCAAAGTAAAACTTAAAAAGGAGCCTAGATATAGCGATAAGCAAATAGATACTTTAAATAAAAAGGTAGATGAAATATACAAAGAAAATTATGACTCTAGTAAAAACGTTTCAGAAAACATTAAGATATTTCATGATTACATAGTAAATCATACTAAGTATGACCAAAATAACACAACCGGGTTATCTAACGTAAGTTCAAGCTCTGCTTATGGAGTTTTAATAGATGGCATTGGAATATGTAGTGGTTACAGTGATGCAATGCAACTATTTCTTGAAAAAATGAACGTTAAAAACTACCGTATATCATCTAGCACTCACGAATGGAACTTAGTCTATGTGGAAGGTGCTTGGCGTCATTTAGATTTAACTTGGGACGATCCTATTATGAGTGATGGTTCTGATGCTTTAAAAGAAGATTACTTTTTAATTGATACAAACACACTATTATCTAAAAATGATGGAGAGCATAACTTTGATTCTTCAATATATATTGAAGCAAAATAAAAAGGACAATAAAAGTCCTTTTTTTAGTTAAATAAATTTATAATAGAAGCCTTAAGAGCGTTATAAATTTCTGGATTAATAACAGTAAGTGTTGCAACAGATAAAAGTATTAATAAAATAATTATTATAATAATAAAACTTACGTTAGCCTCCTTCATGGTATCCTTATCTAGTTTTGAAGGTCTTCCTACTTTGCCTTTTGCCATTTTAACACATCTCCTATCATTAATATGATACTAAAATAATCAATTATTTTCAATATAATTAACTACTTCTTTTATCGTATTGTCAAAGTTATTTACATCACAATTAAACCACTTTACATCAAGCTGATGATTAAAGAAGGTATATTGTCTTTTAGCATAATTCCTTGATCTTTGTTTTATTAGGTTCACCGCATCTTCCTTGCTTATTTTTTTATCAAAATACATATATAATTCTTTATACGCAATTGCGGTATTAATTGCTTTACTAAATATTTTTCTGTCATAGAAGTATCTAGCCTCTTCTTCTAAGCCTTCTTCCATCATTTTATCTACCCTTTTATTAATTGCATCATAAAGTTCATCTCTAGGTCTTGTAAGGCCTATTATTTTAGCATCATAAATCATTTTATTTGACGCCTTATTAGAGTTACCATCACCATGATTATTTAAGTAGCTTTCTAATCTTTGTCTATTATTAATATGGATTTTTGTATCATTATCTAACTTTTTAACCATATCATATAATTCTTTATTAGTATAAGATAAATAATCCTTTCTTATACCATCATTTTCTTTAAATTCATAGTTATATAGCAAAGCCTTTAAATAAAGCCCTGTACCTCCTACTATAATTATGTTTTTGCCATCTTTAATTAAGTTATCCATTATTTTTCTAGCAGCTTTTTGATAATCATATACCGAATAAAAACAATTAGCATCTTTTATATCAATCATGTGATGTGGTATACCCTCTTTTTCACTAGGAGTTACTTTAGCAGTACCAATGTCCATTTTCTTATATATCTGCATACTATCACAGGATATAATCTCCGCATTATAGCGTTTAGCAAGCGAAATAGACATCTTTGTTTTACCAACACCAGTTGGTCCTACTATCGCAATTATCATAAAAATCACATCCTTAAACTAGTATTAATTATATCATTATCCTTATAAGTTTTACACTCAAAATATTTGTTAATTATCTTTTTGTATGCATGATTAAGTATTTCCTTATTTTTCTTTAAAGAATCAGAGTAAGTCAAACTAGTATCTACCCTATAAAAATCACAATCCACCAGTTTAAAGTCACCATCTAAATAAATTATATTATCTGGCTTTATGTCATTTACAATTATCTTATAATAAGATAATACATCTATTTTATTTAATATAGATGTATAAGCGTTATTTATGTCGTTAGAAGTAATACTTAGTTTTCCTTGTTTGTATTTCATTAATATAACTTTTAAATTAGGAGCGTTATAATAAGGCATAGTATAACCAATAAATTTATTATTTACATATACTAACATCTTGGGTAAGGAAACACCTTCTACCTTAACTTTAGATGCTTCTTCTAACCTTTTTTCTATGTCTATTTTCTTTATAACGTCTTTATCAACATCAATAATTTTTATTGCATCACCATAAAATAGATAACATGCTCCAAAATTTCCTCTATGTCCACCATTTGTAATCGGCTTTAAATTATCTATGTCATAAGAACTTATATCTAGTCTCATTTTATGCTCCTTTTATAATTGTTTAATGTTAGTAGTGAGTTTACGCTACTATCGGTTACTTTACTTATATCTTTAATCATATCATCTAAAAACGTTTCTTTACTTAGCACATTTTTAGAAGTATTAAATCTTAACTCAGAAGATATAATATAATCAAATAACATCTTTATAGAATAATTAACCTGACTTAAATTGCATTTATATATTTCTTCACAATAATCATCACGAATGTCATACGTATCAGTATCAGTTAAAGAAAGATTATCACTTAAAAATACATGTGCCATTTTGATATCACCAAGCAATACTTCTTCTTTCTTTAATTCAGGTAAAAACTTATCATAGTAAACACTTAAAAATTCATCAAATGATACGTCTTTTTTTCCAGTTAAAACCTTATTTCTTAACGTAATAAGATTATCTCCTTTAGCCATCGGCATATAATAGCCCTTTAATTTATCTTTAAAAAAACCTTTTTTAAAAACTAAAGACTCTGGCCATAAAATTATTTTAGATTCTTTATTTAAATGGCTTAATATGTTTTCCTTATCATAATTAGTAAGATTATAATTAAAAAGTTTTATAACACCATTCTTATATTTATAACAGCACCCATTTACTCCACTAGGTTTATTAGATACTGGCTTTAAGTTTTTCATTCTTATACCACTTAAATATATATCATCCATCATAGTCTCCTTGATTTATAGATTTTTAGCCACTTCTTTTAACGTTTTAGAAGAATAACCACTTGCTAAAAGTAAGTCTTCAATTGCGCAATCCGCATAATTTTTCGTTTCAATTAAGTAATCATCTTTTCTGCATTCATAGTTTTCAAAGAATAAATATCTTTCTATAAATTCTATGAATATAGTATTAACTAGCATGTAATTAACATTAAGTAAGTTATCTAAACTTTCTTCTTTATAGAAATCAACATCACAAACTTTAAAATTACCATTACCAATAAACGCATTATCTTCTTTTAAATCATACATAACGATGCCTTTATCTGATAATTTTTCTGCAAGATTTAAAGCACTCTTCCAAGATGATAAAAGTTCTTTTAACGAAACGTCTAAGCTTTCCCCTTTTATTTCTTCCATGTTTTGCATATCATTTATATTTTCCATTTCATACATAACAAGAAATCCATCTAACAAATAAATATTATTTACATTTGATATACCATCAAACTTATTTTTCTTAAAATACAAAAGATTTTCTAGTACATCTTTTTCTCTAGATATTACATTTCCATATTTATCTTGTAAGTAAGGTGCTTTATTATATACCTTGTATGCCTTATCACGAGAGAAATAAACGTCTGAATATCCTCCGCTTTTTCTATCATATTTAGATAAGTTTTTCTTTAATTTCAAATACTCTTCATTTGTTAATCTAATAACACTTTCACTTGCCATAATATCCCCACCAATAACTAATAACTAAACTTTAAAAATTATAAAAACGATTTATAATTAATTATTAACTTCGTATATTATACATAAATTAAGAGCCATGTCAAATTACATAGCTCTTTTAAACATTTTCTCAAGTTCATAATTACTATAGAATATTGTAGTTGGCCTACCATGTGGACAGGTATATGGATTATCACATTTTCTTAAATCGTTAATTAGTGCTTCCATCTCTTCCATTGAAATATTCATATTAGCTTTAATTGCCATTTTGCAACTTAACATAATAGCAGCCTTTTCCCTGAATTTTTCAATCGAAAAATGTTTTTCCTCACTAATTAATACCTCTAGTACTTTTTTAATACTTTCTACCTCGTACCCGCCTTTTATCCAAGTTGGATGTTCTTTTATGGTAAATGAATTTATTCCTGATTCTTCTATATCAAAATGCATATCTTTTAAGACGTCTAGATTTTGCTTTATTATGATAAACTCATTAGACGGAAATTCAAGTGTTAATGGAACTAGCATTTTAATGCTTCCCTCTAATGGATTACCAAACGCTTTTAAGTATCCCTCATAGTTAATTCTTTCTTTTGCGGCATGTTGGTCTATCATATAAAGTCCTAGTTCGTTATGACAAATTATGTAAGTTCCTTTAGCAAGTCCTACCGGATACATCTCTGGCATAATAACTTTCTTTTTTTCTTCGCTATAATTTTCTATGTCATCTTTTACGTTTTCATTATAATCAGTAATATCTTCATTAACTTCCATTACTGGCTCATCAAAAATAGAATAATCAATCGTATTTTCTTCTATTACCTTTTCTCTTTCTAGATTAAGTTGTTGAAGTTCTACTTTATGTCTTTCTTCTTTTTCTACTTCGTTTTTCTTTTCTATCTTAGGAATTAACAAGGCCTTATCTAAAACGTCTTTAATTCCCTTTCTAACTAATTCTTTTAGGTCTTCAAAGTTACTAAATTTAATGTCTAATTTAGATGGATGAACGTTAACATCAATTAATGATGGGTCAGTGTTAATATTTAAAACAACAATTGGATACCTTGTCTCTGGTTTATATGTATGATATCCATCATTTATTGCACGGTTTAGCTCGGTATTTCTAACAACTCTGTTATTTACAAGTGTTACCATATGGTTTCTAGAAGACCTTGTAACTTCTGGTAAAGAAATAAATCCATCAACGTCATAGTCATCATTAAAAACGGAGATTTTTCTCATTTTTCTAGCTACTTCACTACCGTATATTTCCTTGATTACCTTAAGTAAATTCCCTGAACCATCAGTATTTAAAAGTACTTTATCGTCGCTTATTAAAGTGAATTTCTTATCTGGATATGATAGTGCCATTTTATTAACATACTCACAAATGTTAGCTAGCTCACTATATATACTATTTAAATATTTTAATCTCGCAGGCGTATTATAAAATAAATTTCTAACCTCTATTTCTGTACCACGCCTTGCATCACTTGCTTTGTCACTAACTAATTTACCACCCTTTATTTCTATTTTTGTGCCAACATCACCAGTTGATGTTTTAAGTGTAACTTCGGAAACTGATGCGATAGATGGAAGTGCCTCACCTCTAAAACCTAAAGATGAGATTCTAAAAAGGTTTATTTCATCTAAAAGCTTACTAGTTGCGTGTCTTTGAAATGCTAAGATAGCATCATCATGATCCATCCCACATCCATTATCAATTACCCTAATTAGTTTTGTTCCGGCTTCTTTTACCTCAATTTTTATTTCATCTGCACCTGCATCTACACTGTTTTCAGTTAACTCCTTAACTACCGATACACATTTTTCAACAACTTCTCCTGCTGCTATTTTGTTAGCTAAAATATCATCCATTACTTTTATTTTGCTCAATTTTACTTCACCTTCTATAATTAGATTATATCATATTTCTAGTTAATAACCAAAATAGTTTTATATCATATAATAAGTTATAAGGAAGGAGATTTATAATGAATCAAGGATTTAGTTCAAGACAAAACGCTCAAAATAACGCTGGTTATGGTTACTACGTACCATATGGCTACACAAATAATAAAAGTGACGAAAGATTAGCTGGCGGATTTGTATTTCCATTTTTACTAGGTGGTGTAACAGGTGCAGCTGTTGCTCCCGCATTCTGGAATAATGGTTATAATAACAGACCAGTTTACTATGCACCTTATCCATATACCCCATATAATCCATACCAACCAAGAAAATGGTTTTAAAAAAACAACCACGTTTTTTCAAACGTGGTTTTCTATTATAATGTAAAACTATTTCTTATAGTCTCTAGAACTATTATCTTATTCTTTAAATTCAAATATTAAATCTTCTATTTGAACTTTATCACCATATTTAGCTCCCATTTCAAGGAGTTTATCATCTATTCCCATTGCTCTTAGTTTTCTTGCAAAACGAATGGCTCCTTCATCGGTAAACTTAGTCATATGAAATAATTTTTCTATTTCTTTTCCCTTTATAACATAAATGTCGTTATCTCTTGTAATCGTAAATGGTTGTTCCTTCTTAAACTTATATAATACGTGAGATTCGAACGCTTCATCAGAGAATAAAGGTTCTTCCTTTATCTTATCTAACTCGTCCGCTATTTTAACAAGCACCTTATCAAGTCCTTTATTTGTTATTGCACTAACCTCATATACCGGCACATTATACTTTTCTTTAAATCTTTCTAAGTTTTCTTTTGCACCTTCAAGATCCATCTTGTTTGCTATTATAACTTGAGGTTTTAAAATAAGTTTTTCGTCAAAGTCTTTAAGCTCTTTATTAATTGTCTCATAATCTTCTAGCGGATCTCTTCCTTCAAGACCAGACATGTCTATAATGTGTGCTATAACGCGTGTTCTTTGTATGTGCTTTAAAAACTTATCTCCAAGACCTTCACCTAAAGAAGCACCCTTAATTAATCCAGGTAAATCAGCTGCAACAAAAGTTCTTCCATCAATCGTTTTAACAACACCTAAGTTAGGATTTAAGGTAGTAAAATGATATGCTGCAATCTTAGGCTTTGATGCGGAAATCTTAGATAAAATAGTAGATTTACCAACCGATGGCATTCCAACAAAACCAACGTCCGCAAGTAATCTAAGTTCTACCTTTAAAGTTTTTTCTTCACCAGGCTCACCATGTTCTGAGAAATTTGGAGCAGGATTTGTCGCAGTTGCAAAAGCTGTGTTACCACGTCCACCTCTTCCGCCTTTAGCTACTATTACGCTATCACCTTTCTTGGTTAAATCCGCAATTATAAGACCGGTATCCATATCTTTTACAGTTGTTCCTAAAGGCACTTTTATTATTACGTCAGATGCACCCTTACCGTTTTTATTTTTACCTTCTCCGTTTGCTCCTTTAGGTGCCTTAATTAGCTTTTGATATCTTAAATCAAGAAGCGTTCTAAGACCTAAATCAGTTTCAAAGATAATGTTTGCACCACGTCCACCATTACCTCCAAAAGGTCCACCATCTGGAATGTATTTTTCCCTTCTAAAAGCGGTGCATCCATCACCACCATTACCAGCTTTAACCTTTATTATAACCTCATCAACGAACATATTAATCACCTCATCTCTATTTAGTATAACATATTTTATTTCACTTAATCAAAGTTTCAATTTTTTCTTCTATCTCTTTTGGTATACATGTTTCATCATAAAACGCATCCTTTATATTTAAAAGTAACTTCGTAGTAAAATACTTGCTTAAACCTTCTTCGCTTTTTTTAAGTCTACCCAAAGGAACTTTTATAGTGCCTTTAAATTCATCTATTGAATCCATACTACAAAGGTGAGCGAATCTTTTAGTTTTACAAACAAAAATTAATTTTTCATCATCATCTAGTTTTACTACATCGCCAATTTCAAACTCATCTTCATCTTTATATGTTTGTTTTTGGCAAGATAGATCTTTGTAGTCATATTTTGAAATTACCTTTACTATTTTAGTTTTTTCTCCATAACTATTATCAGGCTCTTTATATAGCTCGCCATCGTAAGTTAATATTAAACTCATAATATCATTCCTTTCTTATATTTATTTTAATGTTTTTTCATAACCAATTTCATCTATGCTGCATTCTGGAATAAAAGCATCTTTTTTTACGCTTTCTGGAGCATCTTCCGTTATAACATAAACATTATCCCCATCTTCTAGCTTATGTTCTTCTAAGTAGTCATAATCTACTGTCATCACTCTTTTAGTATTACTATTAAAGATGTACAAAACTTTATCTGAAGAACTCCTAGAAGAATATATCCCCATAAGGTCATATCCTTCAACATCTTTATTTAAAGATAAAATCGTAGAATCATCACTTTTTTGAACATAAAAAGTACGTCTATTAAATTCATCGTTAAACGCTAATTGATTAACTGGTGATATATCATCATAAGTATAATAATCAGAATAACTATCTGCATCAGTATATCGTTCGTCATTATTAATAACACTTGGTGTAATCGCTGCGAAAGTTCCAGTCATAACAGTTACAATTCCGATGGCACAAATTATCTTTTTAGTTTTCTTATCCATAATTAATCCCCTCTTTTAAGCTAGACTATTATATAATTTTAATTTAAAAAAGTCCATTATTTTTGGACCTTTTATCCTTTAAATGATGCATCAACGTAGTATATAGCACGATGTTCCTTGTAATATTGCTTTTCAAAATCAGTCATAACGTTATCTATTTTTCTTTCATCATTATGTAAATCTAAGCTTACCTTATCAAACACGTACCAGTAATCACTTAGACTTTCAAGTGCTGATGCAAACAATATTTTATTATCAGTCTTTAAAATAATGTGTTTATTTTTCTTAAATATTCTGTCATATAACTTTAGGTATGATATATTAGTAAATCTCTTATTAGCATCCTGCTTCTTTGGCCATGGTTCTGAAAAAGTTAAGTAAATCGTATCTATTTCCTTACCAAAGAAATTAATAATATCCTTAGCATCCGCACAAATGATTCTAAGATTAGGAATAACCCTTCCTTTAATGTTATTAATTGCAGTAGCAGTCTGAGACTTATCTATTTCAAGCCCGATATAATTTACCTTGGGATTTAAGATTGCCATATTAGTAATAAAACTACCACGCCCCATACCTAATTCCAAGCAAATAGGATTATTATTGTTAAATACGGTTTTCCATTTATTTTTATAATTACTTGGATTCTTAATTAAATACTTACTATTTTTTAATATTTCATCTGCATCCTTTACTATGTTATAACGCATAAAATTCACCTCGCAATAATTTTATCACATAAAATAAAAAAATACCATCATAAAGATGATATTACTTTGTTTCATATACACTAACTTGTTTCTTATCTCTACCTTTGCGTTCGTATCTAACGTATCCAGTAATCTTTGCAAATAATGTATGATCTTTACCCATACCAACGTTTACACCTGGATAAATTTTAGTTCCTCTTTGACGATAGATAATTGAACCAGCACTAATTAATTCACCATCAGCTGCTTTAGCACCTAATCTTCTACCTTCACTATCACGGCCGTTGTGGGTTGAACCTTGCGCCTTAACGTGTGCAAATAATTGAATTTGTAACTTTAGCATTGTAGGGCCTCCATTCTATATAAATTT
The DNA here is from genome assembly GCA_934141615.1 of uncultured Bacilli bacterium. Taxonomy (GTDB): domain Bacteria; phylum Bacillota_I; class Bacilli_A; order RF39; family UBA660; genus Aphodocola. Next base: position 9,788 of record CAKPCM010000013.1, on the reverse strand, counting down.
TATATTGTTTTTATAACTTTTTTGTAATTCTTCTAACATGCTAATCATGTTTAGAAATACCTCGTTAATGACTTTATCATGTACTAGAACTTTTGCATCTATTAAGCCTTCTTTTTGTGTTACAACAACTGACTTTTCATTTAATCTTAAAGCAAGATTAATACTTGATATAACAATACTTGACGCTGATGCACAAACGATATCCTTGCCACTTACATCATAACCTGAATGACCTGATACCTTAAATTTAGATACATAATCTTCGTCATAATTTACATTTATTTTAATCATCTTATCTCACCAACTAATTAAGCGTTAATTTTTGTGATTGTAAGCTTAGTATATGGTTGACGATGACCTTGTTTCTTATGAGAACTTTTCTTTGGTAAATACTTAAAGATAACAACCTTTTTTTGTTTACCATGTTTTTCAACTTTAGCTTCTACACTAGCACCATTAACGTATGGCATACCAACTTTTGAACCAGCCATAACTACTTTATCAAAAGTGTATTTTTTTCCAGCTTCGCAATCTAATTTTTCAACGTAGATTACAGAACCTTCTTCAACTAGGTATTGTTTACCACCAGTTTCGATAACTGCTTTCATATTTTTGCCTCCTTACTTTAAAACTTAGACTCACCATTAAGGTACATATTTCATGTTTATAACCTTTTCTGTGTGGTTGAAGAACAAGAAGTTCATTCAAACGTTACAATTTTACCATATAAACATATATTAGTCAAATCTTTCTTTTAAAATTTTCATTTCAGGAATAAAGTGTCCATCCTTTATAAAATAATGTTTTCTTCTTCTTTTAAACATAGATAAATTTAAACCATTAACATACGTAATTTTAAAATTTATTGGTTTATATAAATACCTTTCAAATAAAAGCTTATTAAATAAATAAGGAATATCTTTAATTAAACTTATCACTTTTCCCGTTATAAAAAGTCCTATTATGATATAACTAGAATTAACTTTAACATCAAGGCTAATTAGTAATAAAAAAATTAAAAAAATAATTAAAACAGATATAAAACACGTTATCTTTAAAGACTTTTTATACGGAATAAACATGTTTAATATAACAAGTAAAATTTTAGAACCATCAAGCGGATATACCGGAATTACGTTAAATAAGAAAATGGATAAGTTATATCGGTTTATTAATGAGGCTTCCTTAACGGAAAACAATCCATTTTTACTTAAAATGTAAGTAATTAAAAAGATTAATCCCTGCATTAAAAAGCCACCTAAAGAAATTATTATCTCTTCTATAAATGGTTTATCAATAACATCATCATAAGTTATAAAGCCTCCAAATACACCTATTTCTACACTTTTTATGTTCCATTTAAAAAGGTATGATAACATTACGTGTCCTAATTCGTGAATAATTATTATCGTAAATAACGTAATAACATCTTTAAACAAACCAGATATTAATGAAATAAAAATAATTAACAGAAAAAAAGGAGATAGTTTTATCTTTTTATAAATACTTTTCATAAGATAAGTACTTACCATCCTTTTCAAAAAACATATATAATTTATCCGATGCACTACCTAATATTTCACCTTTTTCCACGTAATCATATAACTTAACTTCTACCTCGCTTAAGTTTTTATAAGTTATGTTAACACCAGACTTATCCTGAATTTTTACTATGTTTTTATACTTATCATCTTTTTTAACTTCTATTACTATCCCACTTTTAATAGACTGCAAAGTATAATTACTAGGTATCTCAAGTAAGTAACCATCTCCCTCTTTTTTTATGGAAGTATAAGTTATTTTTTCATTAAATACCTTTTTAGTATCATCTTTAATAGCATCTTTAAATGGAAGCGCATCTCCTAAATACTTACTATATAAATTATAAATTTTAGCAAAAGAAAGGGAGTTATTATATACTTTTTCTTTAAACATTTTCTTATTTTTATCATTTTGTCTTATGAATATCATGCTTGATAGAAAAAGTAATACAACTATTAAACTTTTAATTAAGATTGTAAATAAAAACTTTGATAACGTGTTTTTATTATCATCTTCCCTTTTTTCTTTCTTCAATTTTTTATTATACATACCAAAAGAATTATCCATACGAATCACCTAATTTATAGGTATGCGCATTTTATTTTTTCTATTACTAATTAGACAATTTATGCCAATAAATAATAAGTATGCAATAACAAAATATGAGATATTTATAGGTATGCTAAAAGATATTTTATGAACTATGTTATTTATCGTAACGTTATTTTGCATAACAGGAATAATAGAATTTACAAAAACATTTATTAGGCAAATTACAGTATATGATAAAAAGCAAAGTGCAAAGTTTTTGGAAGTCCTAAGTATAAGGCTTACTATAAAGCCATAAAAGCAAAATAAAAGAGCATTTAAAATAACCTGGTTCGTATACATAAGATCATATATTATTCCAGCTATTATAAGAGTTTTATAAAAAGAGTCTTTATTTATTTTTAAGGAGGTAAAAATAACTATAAAACAAGGTATAAAAAAAGGAATAAAATTAACTATCAAGTTAGATACTAGTGATTCTAATATAACAGATATAATAAAAAATATTATTATGAAAAACATCATTTTAAATCACCTCTTATTACTCCTACAAACAAAATATCATCAAAGTTTACTCCTGATTTAACCCAGATTGTTTTAGATATTCCATAATTACTTAACTCTTCTTTTACGACACGCCCAACATATATACCTTTATATAAGTTATTATCATATCCTGATAAAGTTACGCTATCCCCATTATTAACACTATCTTTATTAGTTATCCCAGTTACTTTAAATAAGCCTTTTTTAGCATCATAACTACTTAACATTCCAAATAATTCATTTCCGTTTGAATTAATAAACACAGGAATCATATTATCTTTGTTAATACTAGTTATTAAAGTTATTTCGCTTACGTATTTGCCAGTCTTCGAAATAAAGCCAACTAATCCTTCCTCATTAATTACCGGAAGATCATTTTTAATACCAGACTTATATCCATTATTAATTGTTAATCTAGCACTTTCTAATGCAACGTGACTTGTAACTTCTGAAAATATATAATTTTCTTCCTTTTCTTTTAATCCTACTATTTTTCTTAAATTATCATTTTCTTTTTCCAAATACTTTACTTTAGAATTAGTTATGTTACTGCTATAATTATTGAGACTATAAGAGTTATTAATAAAAAATTCATTTATCTTTGATATTACCGTTTTAAATGCACTTTCTATATATAAATACCTTCTATCAGAGAGGGCACATGCAAGTGAAAAATAAATAACAAAAATTGATATAACAATTATAAATATTACCTTTCTTTTTACGTTTTTTAAATTTACGTTCATCTTCTACTCCCTTCCTATTAAATCATTTTCATAAAAGCTATAGTAATTATTATCTCCTATTATGATGTGATCTATAACTGGAATTCCTTGCATTTTGCCTATTTTAACTAAGTTTTCTGTTATTATGATATCTTCATTAGATGGAATAACATTCCCTGATGGATGATTATGAATGCATATTATGTATGCTGCAGAAGATAGATAAGCACCTTTAAATATCTCTCTTGGATGAACTAAGCTTTTGTTTAACGTACCTTTAAATAACAGTTTTTTATCAATTAACTTCTTCTGCTGATTTAAATATAGACAGTAAAAATATTCTTGATTAGAATCCATTAAAAGTGATCTAAAGTGTCTATAAATTTTTTCCGCACTATTGCACTTTAAATTATTATCAAGAGGTTTTTCATCATACACTCTTCTTCCAAGTTCTAAGGCCGCTAGAAACTCAATTGCCTTTACGGCACCTATTCCGTTTATGTTAATTAATTTACTTAGGGTAAGTTTTTTTAAATCAGAAACATCATTTACTAGTTTTAACACTTCACCCGCTAAATACTTTGATGAGTAATCTTTAGTTCCAGTTTTTAAAATAATTGCAATAAGTTCACTAGTAGATAAGTTTTTAGCACCATATTTAACTAACCTTTCCCTTGGTCTTTCTTCCTCCGGAACATCCTTTATTAAAGTTTTATTAATCATTTTGAACCACGCTTTCATAACAAGATAAAATTTGTCTTTCTATTATAAGAAGTGATGCCTCATCATCCGTTGCACTAAGTAGTTTTTCATATTCATTTAAATTTTGAATAAATTCATCATTATCTATTTTTACTTTTGAAATGGTAGTTTTAATTTTTTTGGCATCATATATTTTCTTTATTTTGTTTAAGTTTTCTTTCGTTTTTGAAATAGAAATATAAGCGGTAGTTTTATTTTCATCGGTTATGTAAACATACCTATCTATATTAGTTATCTTGTTTGTCATATCATCTACTGTTTTATAAGAACCATACTTAAGCATATAAACATAGTTGTTGTAACTAATAACGTTTTTAGTATCAATTTTTTCATACCTATCAAACGTTACTTTACCAAGCAACGCTCCTGATAAAAGTGCAAATAAAACCCATATAATAGTTTTTTTCATAATTTCATCACCCACATACATAATAAGATAAATTAATTAAATTTTTTGTCGAAAAAAAGAACCAATTTGGTTCTTTTGGAATTTTTATTAATATTGAGTGAATATATATTGCATATTTGCATTAATTTTAATATTTCCTTTCGGAAGTTCAGTAGATGCTGGGTTAAAAAGAAAAGATAATTCAATTTTTCCTTGGCTCTCTGCTGGAAGTTGTCGCTGATCGTATGAATTTAATGGCATATCATATTCATTTCTATCAAAAATTATGTTTTGCATAGTCTTATCTCTTTCTTCTTTTGTTGTAATACCATCACCATCCCAATCAGCTTCCACAAATACTGAAGCAAAAGCATCATCCTCGTTTACGTTTCCGTTACTAATGTCATTAATACTAAAACCATTAATTATAATATCAGTTAGGTTGGCTCCTATCGTTCCACTATTTTCAACATACATAGTAAAAATCACCATATCTCCTGGCTTAGTTAGAGAAATCTCAAAATTTTCTATTCCTAAAGCATTACTAGTTAATGTTGGTTTGGATAATATTTTTGCACTTCCATTAGTTGCTGTTTCTATATTATCTTTAAAATGCACATTCCATGAAGATGCATCAACATTGGCACTTCCATTAATAGTAAGCATTTGTGAAAGTGACGCAAACGCAACCGTAAGTCCTAAAACCGCAACTAATAAAGCACATAAACTTATTATCTTTACTTTTCTTGTCTTTTCCATTATTACTTTCTCCTTACTCACAAATTTGCTTATAGTCTCAAAATGCTATCTTACTTTATCTCATTAATATTAAATCATCACGACAAGTTTAAACTTATTACAACAAATCTTACAATTTATTTATGGGTTATATTTTAATAAAGTAAGCATTTAAAATATAATCAAACTAATTAACTTTGCATAAAAGTATATTGTATATTAAACTTAATCTTAACATTTCCTTTTGGCAATTCTGTAGCATTTTCAGCATATTTAAACGCTACCAATTCGTGCAACTCATGTCCCGCACGTAAAATTTCCTCATCATTTGCAGATAAAACAGATCCAGTTTCTTCATAAATGGGACCTATAAGTTCGGCTGCTTTTTGCTTTTCCTCTTTTGTTGTAACCCCATCACCATCAAAATCTGCCTCTTCATATACAAGATCAATATATTTTTCAACATCTACATCATTTTCGGGTATTTCGTACCCATTAATTATCTTATTACCAATTTTCGCATCAAGTGTTCCATCATTTATTATATCGACCATAAGTGTCGCAATATCTCCGGGTTTAGTTAAAGAAACCTCAAAATTTTCTATACTTAATGTTTTATCATCTAAAGTGGGTTTAGTTATTATTTTCGCCGTTCCTTCAGTACTTGTTTCTATATTATTTTTAAAGTGTATGTTCCAAGTTGCTGCATTAACATTTGCACTTCCATTAATCGTAAGCATTTGTGAAAGTGACGCGAACGCAACCGTAAGTCCTAAAACAGCAACTAATAAAGCACATAAACTTATTATTTTTACTTTTCTTGTTTTTTCCATTATTATCTTCTCCTTTATTATATATGTTCATAATAACAAACTTCAATAACACCGTCAAGTTTTTTTATTTACAATAAAAATAAAGTGTCAAGTTTGTAAAATTCATAATAAAAAGACAATTAAATTAAATTGTCTCTTTCGAATACCTTTGCACTATCTTTTACATAAACATTAACTTTAGCATCATTTGTTATTTTACAAAATAATAAACCATTTATAACTATGTCTTTGTTTCTCTTTAAGTTAAAACTTGTTAATTTTAAATCTCTTAATCTATCATTTGTATTTAAATTTATTCTATCAACTTTTATGTTATTTGATAAGTAAATGGTAAAACTATTTTTTTCACTTGATAAATAATCAATTCTTGCATAGTCCCCTATTAACAAAGATTGATTAGGTTTCATTTGATACGTTCTTGGTTTTATCTCTACTTTAGGAAGCACACTTTTAACTTCTTTTAAGCTTAAATTAGTTAAATAATTATTAGGACTTACTAATCCCGGAGTATCAACTAAAGTTAAGCCATCATTTAACTTAACCTCTATTAAATCTATTGTAGTAGCAGGAAGACTACTTGTCGTTATAAAAGAATCATTTTTTCCATATGATTTAATCAAAGCATTTATAAGAGTTGATTTACCTGCATTTGTATTACCAACTAAATAAACGTTATTGCTTACTTTACGCTTGTTAATTAAATTGTATAAAAGATCAATATTATAATTTTTATTACTACTTACAAATACTATATCTATAATATTTAGATTATAATTCTTCTCAATGTAATTAATTAGTTTATATTCCTTAACAGACTTAGGAAGTAAATCTTTTTTTGTTATAACTAAAATTACTTTTCCATTTAACTTATTAATGTAATTTAAACTTTCATCAAGCGTGAATATATCACATAAAAAAAGTATTAGATCACGTCTTTTTGATATTTCATTAAATATTTTTTCATAATCTTTTATATCTTTATTTATAACTTCATAGTCCCCATAGTTCTTAATTCTAAAGCATCTTTTACATATTACTGCTTTATCGTAGTTTTCATTTTCGATAAAGCCCGCTTTTTTAGGATCCTCCATTTGAAATAATGCACCACATCCTAAACACTTTTTAGTCATAATACTTACCTCTAATTAGAATATTTTCAGCTTCAAACTTTTTAAATATAGCTTTTTCAATTTGTCTATTAAGCCATGTTTCTGTTTCATCTATTTCACTTACAGGATTAACAAGTATCGTTGTAATACCCATTTTATTACCACCATTTATATCTGTTAATAATTGATCCCCAATGGATGCTACCTCGCTTTTTTTAAGTTTATATTTATTCAAAATATATCTATATTTAAACGAAAATGGTTTAAGTGAAATACATGCTATATCAACGTCGTAAAACGATCCAAACTTACTTACTCTCTTAGGAAAATTATTTGAAAATAAAATTATTTTAAAGTCTTTTTTAAGAGAATCAAAAAGCTTTTTGGTCTTATTTTCCAAAACCACTTCTTTAGCAGGAGAAATAGTATTATCAAGGTCAAATAATAAGCACTTTATACCTTGTTTTTTTAACTTTTTATAATTAATTGTAAATATGCTTTCCTGATACATATCAGGTAAAAATCTTTTTAACATCAATTTTCCTCCTTTGTTATTTTTTCTTTGATACTTATTTTATTGTACGCATCTACTCTACGCCTTCTATCATTACTATTCATATATTCGTCATACGTCATCAAATATTTATGTTTTGTGTCATATTCTTTATTTTCCATATACACTTCATTAAGTTTTATGTTTTTCTTTATAAATTTAACTGCAACTATAAATAACGCTATCATAATTAATATAAGTGGTAGTGCTTCAAACAAAATAACCTGAAGTGAATTATTATAGTTAATGTTTAGGTTTCCTAATAAGTTCATTAAACTATTAAACGTACCATGAAGTGCACCTGAAAGTAATAATGCTACTAAAACGTTGACATACTTCTTTTCTTTATCTTTAGAAAAGCTTGATAAGCTTAAGAAATATCCTATTATGATTCCGCATATTACGTGTAGTGGGATGGTCGTAATATCTCTCATAATAGATAAACTTATGCTTTCTTGAATGGTGCTTTCTGAAAAAGCGTACATAACGTTTTCTAAACCAGCGAAAGAAAGTGCTATAAGCATCATATAAACTAAACCATCATATATGTCATCATAATATTTATTATCAAACACAAACAAGAAAAATATGGCCATTTTAGATATTTCTTCTATAAACGCAAAAATATATGTAAGAATTGTATTGTTTGCTATGTAAGGCATTACAAGTTGTTCTAAATACCCAGAAAGCGCTACTGACAAAATACCTGATAACAAACATATTACGATGTTTCTTACTGGTTCTTTATTTCTTCTGTCACTATATAAAACAAAACCTACCAGTATTAAAGTTGGTATTAACGAGAATGCTAAAACAACTAATCTTTCATAAAAATAATAGTAGTTATTAAACAAATCAAAATTAAAACTTATATTAAACATTAATGTGCCTTCCCTTCTATTATTTTTAAATAATTAGTTATTTATGCTTTATTTAGCATATCTATATGTTCATTTATCTTTTTTATTATAACATATTTGATTAATATTTTTTCATATAATTTATCAGGAGTGATAAATTTGTTTTTAAGCATTATAACGGAAATTATTAAGGGATTAATAGTTGGAATGGGTAGCTACGGAAGTAAGACTTTTCCAGATCCACTAAAAAAAGAAGAAGAAGAAAAATTAATAAAGCAAATGTTAAATAAAGATAAAAATGCAAGAAATAAATTAGTTGAACACAATTTAAGGTTAGTTGCGCACATCGTAAAGAAGTATGATAATGGTAAAAATGACATTGATGATTTAATAAGTATTGGAACCATTGGATTAATAAAAGGAATAGATACGTTTTCTAATAAAAACGGAACAAGGCTTACAACTTATGCTGCAAGGTGCATAGAAAACGAAATATTAATGTATTTTAGAAGTGATAAAAAAAATCAGAAAAACATAAGTATAAATGAATCAGTAGGTTTTGATAAAGATGGAAACGAAATATCGTTTTTGGATATTTTAAAAACACCTAATCCAGATTACATAAAGGATATTGATCTTCAAGATAATATAAAATTATTATATAAGTACATAAACATTTTAACGGATAGAGAAAAAGATATAATAATTAAAAGATATGGTCTATTTAACACGAAAGAAAAAACTCAAAAAGAAATTGCAAAAGAATTTGGAATATCAAGAAGTTATGTATCTAGGATAGAAAAAAGAGCCTTAACTAAAATACTTAGAGAATTTATAAGAAATAAAAAATACCAAGATGATTAGATCTGGTATTTATTTTTTAGCTACGTATATAATTCCACCAACAAGTGCAAATGCTATCATTGAAAGTCCAAGTATTATAAGAGGATTTTTTTCTGCAGCAACATTTGCTACTTTTTTCTTTGAATTTGTTTCTTTTTGAATATTTAAGGTGTAAACCTTCTTCGTTCCATCCTGCGCAGTTACTATTACTTTTACTACAGAACCATTTTTTAATTTTGAATTACCTTCTATATCAACGGTTGAGTTTTCATCTGATAATTCATAAGTAATTGTTAAACTTTTTACATTCTTACCTATCTTTACATTATAAGTAAACTTA
>CAKPCM010000012.1 GCA_934141615.1 uncultured Bacilli bacterium | reverse complement strand
AAGTATGGTTTTAGCAGAAAAATCATATTCTAAATCAAGTTATGCCCTAGTGCAAAATGGCACTGATAAAAAGGTATTAAGTAGTAGCATAGTTTTAAATGACAAGATAATTAAAACAGCAAAAAATCTAAACTTAAACGTACTTAAATCAATCGTATACAATAGTGATGCATTTTATAATGAAACTGAAAACCCAAACGTTTTATTTAAAGAATATGGTTGCACTGCTGTTGAAATGGAGACGTTTGCACTTTTCCATAATGCTAACGTTTTAGGTAAAAATGCAGCTTGCATACTTACTATATCAGATAATTTAGTTACAAAAGAAAGCCTATCAAGCATTGATAGACAAACTGGCTTTGATGAAATGATAAAATTAGCATTAGAATCTATTTTATAAAAAAAGTTATAATTAATAGGTAGAAAATAGAAGGATTTTCTATCTTTTTTTATGATGTTGATGTATAATAGATAATTAAAGAAAGAGAGGTTACACATGAATATAGTCGAATTAGAAAAAATTATAGCACAAATTAAAAGATATCAATTAGAAGACAATATAAGAAATATAGAGAAGTGGTTAGGAAAATTGAATAAAAAACAAATTAAGAACTTTATTAGTTTGGAAATTTATCCATTAAAACCAAGGGAAAAACTAAAAAGTTTATTAGTTAGTGCTAAAGCTTTAAATGGGGATTACTATTTAGAAGATATAAAACTTATTAATGAAGCAAAAAATGTTGAAATAGCATACTGGTTAAGTAATGTAGCTATGAACGCGAACTCGTTAGAAAGTGAATATCATAGAGAAGATATGAAGCTAATTGCAGCTATAAAAAATGATGTAATAGCAAATTGTTTAAGTAGTGTAGCTTGTAGCAAAGACTCATTAGAAAGTAAATGTCACAGAGAAGATATGAAACTAATTGCAGAAGCAAAAAATTCCGGAATAGCAAACTATTTAAGTAGTGTATCTATGAATGTGAACTCTTTAGAAAGTGAACATCATAGAGAGGATATGAAGATGATTGCAGCTGCAAAAAACAATGTAATAGCAAACGATTTAAGTAGTGTATCTATGAATGTGTACTCATTAGAAAGTGAACATCATAGAGAAGATATGAAGCTAATTGAAGATGCAAAAACAAATGTAATAGCAAACTATTTAAGTGATGTATCTATGGATGCGGACTCATTAGAAAGTGAATATCATAGAGAAGATATGAAACTAATTGCAGATGCAAAAACAGATGTAATAGCAAACTATTTAAGTCGTGTATCTACGAATGCGTACTCGTTAGAAAGTGAATATCATAGAGAGGATATGAAGCTGATTGCAGACGCAAAAAATTCCGGGATAGCAAACTATTTAAGTAGTTTATCTATGAGTGTGAACTCGTTAGAAAGTGGACATCATAAAGAAGATATGAAACTAATTGCAGATGAAAAAAATGCTAGAGCTGCTAATAAAATATATTATAATATAATAAGACAATATGAATTTAAAAATGAAAAAGAAGAATCTAATTATGTAACTTTCCAAGAAAAAATAGATGCTATACATCAAAATGCAATAGAATATACTGATGGTGATACAACTAAAGAACTAGATGATTCAGTATTTACTTTAAAATAAATAGGTAGAAAATAGAATGATTTTCTATCTTTTTTTTGGATAAATGATATAATCTAATTATAAAGCCATAATAAGAAAGGTGATATAAATGAAAATATTAAAAAGAGAAGTTAATAACGTTCCAGTTACCATTATTAAAACTAATAAATTTAAGCAAGTAGCGGGAAGATTATATTTTAAAAGTCCTGTATTAAAAAGCACGATAACAAATAGAATGATGCTTAGAAACATGCTTATGGAATCATGCAAAAAATATGATACTAGTGAAAAATTATACATAAGATCATTAGAATGTTATGATGCATCTTTATATGCTTCATCTAGTAGAGTTGGAAATTATCATATTACTAGTTTTACTTTTTCTACGTTAATTGATAAATATACTAAAGAGGGTAATTTAAAAGATGTAGCAGACCTTTTTTGTGAGATTATATTTAATCCATTAGTTAGTAATTCAGCATTTGATCAAGATACTTTTGATTTAATTTATGAAACTAAAAAAAGTGCTTTAGAAAAGATAAAGGAAGATTCAGGTTCATATGCGGAAAGACAGGTTTTAAAGAATTTAGATGAAAATAAACCTTATACTTATATGAGTGATTTAAAATACTTAAATAAAATAACTAGTAAAAGTTTATATGATGATTATTTAGATATGATAAATAATAGCAGTATATCCCTTGTTTTAGCGGGAGATATAGACTTTGAGAATCCTATAATAGATAAGATAACAAGCAAAATAAAGAAAAATAAGACGTTTGATGGTAAACTTCTAATTGATAATGATGAAGAAAAAATAGAGAATAAAGTTATAACAGAAGATTTTTTTGGTACTCAAAACATAATAAACCATGTTTTATATTTAAAAAACTTAACAGATTTTGAGAGAAATTATGTAGCGCCTTTATATAGAATTATTTTAGGCGGTGGTGCTTTTTCAAGACTATTTTCTATAATAAGAGAAGAAAATAAATTAGCATATTATTCTTTTGCAAGATATGAAAAGGACGATTCTTTAATGTATATAATAATGGGTATTGAAAAAGAAAACTTTGATAAGGCATATAATCTTACTAATAAAATTATAAGTGAAATGAAAAATTTAAGCGAAGAAGAAGTAGAACACGCTAAAAAAAGTTACATAACTTCATACGAAGAATCACAAGATAGAATTACAAATGTTATAGGAAGTTATAACAATCTAAATTTATTTGGTATTAAAAGTACTAGTGAATTAATAGAAAACATAAACAAAGTAACAAAAAAAGACATAGAAAATTTTTCTTCTAAGGTTTATCCACATATATGTTACTTTTTAAAAGGAGAATAAAGTTATGGAAAAAATAATAATGAAGAAAATAGATGAGGTAATTTATCATGAAGTGTTAGAAAATGGACTTAATGTATACATATATAAAAAATATGGTTTTGCAAAAAAAGGTGCTTTTTTCGTAACTCATTATGGTTCTTCTAATAATGAATTTGTGCCAATTGGTGAAAATGATATGGTAAGTTTTCCAAAGGGAATAGCGCACTTTTTGGAACATAAGTTATTTGAATCAAGTGATAATGAAAAGGTATTTGAAAAGTTTAAGAAGTATGGAGCGGACGTTAATGCTTTTACAAATCACTTAATTACAAACTATTATTTTTCTTGTACTGATAACTTTTATCCTTGTCTTGAAGAGCTACTTAACTTTGTTTTATCTCCTTATTTTACTGATGAAAACGTAGAGAAGGAAAAGCCAATAATTAATGAAGAGATAAATATGACTAGTGATAACGTTGATAGGTATATTTTTGAAGAGATGTTTAATATGACGTTAAAAACTAACCCTAATAAATATAGAACGATAGGAGATAAAATAAACGTATCTAAAATAACTAAGGAAGATTTATATAGATGTTATAACACCTTTTATAATCCATCTAATATGGTTTTGGTTTTATATGGTGATATTGATCCAACAAAAACTATTTCCTTAGTAAAAGAAATAACAAAAAACAAAGGATTTGATAAAGCACCTAGCATAAAGGTTAAAGAGTATGATGAAGATGTTAAAGTATGTGAAAAATATAAAGAGGTTAAGCGAAACGTTGTTATTCCAAAAGTTGGTATTTGTTACAAAATAAAGGTTCCAAAACTTGCTGGAACAAAGTCACATAAGAGATTATTATTCCTAGATATGCTTTTGGATATGAAATTCGGCTTTTCGGTGCCATTTGAGAAAAATTTAATTAAAGATGGTATTATAAAGACAGGACTAGATATGAATTATTCTTGTTTTGATGATGTTATTTTACTCATGTTTTCATCTGATACAGATAAGAAGGATTTGTTTATTGAAAAAATAGATGAAAAATTAAGAGAAAACTTATTTGATGAAAAATTATTTGAATTAAATAAAAAGGTTCTTACAACAAATCTTGTTAGATTGTTTGAAAGCCCATCTAACGTTGCATCTATGATATATAATTATATAATTAAGCACGGAAAAATTATAGAAGATGCGTATGATATTTATAAAAATTATGATTTTGATGAATTTAAGCATGAGTTTAACACTTTAAACTTTGATAATAAATCAGTTTTATATGTTACCAAAAAGGAGTGATAGTATGCTAAAGGTAAAAAACGTAACTAAGTATTATGGTGATTTTAGGGCAGTAGATAATATTTCTTTTGAAGTTAAGAAAGGAGAAATATTTGGACTTTTAGGAGTTAATGGAGCGGGTAAAACAACAACCTTTAGAATGATTATGAATTTAATTAGTCCGTCTAGTGGGTCTATTTGTTTTAACAATAAAAAAATAGATTATGACGTAACTGATAAAATAGGTTTTTTAACAGAAGAAAGAAGCCTGCTTACTAAACTAACGGTAAAAGAACAGATGCTTTATTATGGAGCTTTAAAATCATTGGATGAAAAAACCATTTTAGAAAGGCTAGATAAACTTCTTAAAAAATTTGAGATAGAAGATTATAAAGATAGAAAAATAAATACTTTGTCAAAGGGTAATCAGCAGAAAGTTCAGTTTATATCTGCAATTATAAACGAACCAGAACTTTTGATATTAGATGAACCATTTTCTGGACTTGATCCAATTAACATAGAACTTTTTAAAAACGTTATATTAGAGTTAAAAAATAAAGGAACATCAATTATATTTTCATCACACAGAATGGATCACGTTGAACTTTTTTGTGAAAAACTACTTATATTAGTTAAAGGTAAAACCGTTCTAGAAGGATATTTAAAAGACATAAAAAAAGATTATAAAATAAAAAAAGTAATAATAGAAGGGGACGTAAAAAAGGGTGAATTAGAAAAAATAGACGGCGTTTTAAAGGTTAGCAAAACATCTTTTAAATACGAGGTAGAAATAAAAGATGAAAAATACTTTAAAAACATATTTAACTATATAAAAACAAAGGATAACATAACTAAATTTGCACTTGAAGATGCTAGTTTAGAAGAAATATTTATAGCAAAAGTAGGTGAAGTGTATGGAAAATAAATTTAAGTTTTTAACCAAACATAGTCTTAAGAAAAACATAAAAAGTAAATGGTTTAAGATTGTTAATGTAATTGTTATGTTAGTTATAGTAGCACTTGTTAACATAGATGGTATTGTTACGTTTTTTGGAGGAGACTTTAGTGGTGATGTAAAGATAAACGTTATAGATAACACGGGTTATTATAATGTTATAGAGGAAAACTTAAAAAACGTTGATAAGTATTTAGCGGATTCTAAGGTCATCATAAAAAAGGTAAATGATCGTGATAAAGAAAAGAAAAAACTAAAGGGTAAGAAAGATATTTTATTAGTTATAACAGAAGATAAAGAAAACACGTTTAAAGCAGAGTTTATAACTGATTCGTACGTTGATACGTTAAAGTATCAGGCGATTAAGGCATCTTTAAATAGTGCAAAAGAATCTATTGCAATAAATAATTCAGATATAGATAAGGATGAACTTGCTAAAATATCAAAAGAAGTTACCATAAAAAGAACCTTCGTTGATAAGGAAAAAAGCAAGGATGAAGAATCTTCAAGATCCATTCTTTCCGTACTTTCATTAATCATTGTGCTTCCTTGTTTTATGTTAATAATGTTTTTGGTTCAAATGATAGGAGCGGAAATAAACGAAGAAAAATCAACTCGCGGTATGGAAATAATAATAGGAAACGTATCTGCTAAAGCACATTTCTTCTCTAAGGTATTAGCAAGTAATTTATTTGTTTTATTTCAGGGTTTACTTCTTTTAATGTATTCAGGTATTGGTCTTATTGTAAGAAAACTAACTAGTAAAAGTAGTGGTTCATTTTCTGCTTTAAAGGATGCAGCATCATCCCTTGATTTAAATGGTGCGGTAGACATAATAACAAATAGTGGAATAATAAATAAGTTAGGATATATAATTCCGCTTATCATAATTTTAATAATACTTAGCTTTTTAGCTTACTCTCTTTTAGCGGGTATATTAGCATCAATGACAACTAATATGGAAAATTATCAGCAACTTCAAACACCACTTATGATAATAAGTGTAATAGGTTTTTACTTAATTATTTTATCATCAGCATTTCCTGGTTCTACATTTATAAAGGTTATGGCAATGATTCCTTTAATATCGGTATCTCTTGCGCCTAGTCTTTTACTTTCTGGAGAAATAGGTGTTGGTGTAATAATAATTGGAATAATACTTTTAATACTCTTAAATTATTTATTAGTAAAATATGGTCTTAAGGTTTATAAGGTTGGAATACTAAATTATTCTGAAAGTGGTTTGTGGAAGAAAATGTTTAAGGCAGTAAAAGAAAAATAAATAAAATTAAGCATTTGTCAAAATATAAGTGTTTTGCAATTGCTTTTTTTAATTTTCTTTAGTAAACTTAAATAAGTGATTGGAGGTAATTATGTTACAAGTAAATAATTTAAGCTTAACTTTCGGAAAAAGAACCTTATTTAAAGATGTAAACTTAAAGTTTACGCCTGGTAACTGTTACGGCGTAATAGGCGCTAACGGAGCAGGTAAATCAACCTTCTTAAAAGTTTTATCCGGTGATATAGATTCAACAAAAGGGGATGTTGTTTTAACCGATAATGAACGTATGTCTGTATTAAAACAAGATCATAATGCCTACGATAGTAAAGACGTTATTGAAACCGTTATAATGGGAAATCAAAAACTATATAGCATAATGAAAGAAAAAGAAGAAATATATTCAAAACCAGACTTTAATGATGCTGATGGATTAAGGGTTGGAGAACTTGAAGCAGAATTTGCCGAAATGGATGGATGGCAAGCTGAAAGTGATGCTGAAATATTACTTGCGGGTATTGGTCTTGATAGAGCGTTTTTTTATGATAAGATGGGAAATTTATCAGGAGAAGATAAGGTAAAGGTACTTCTTGCACAAAGTCTTTTTGGTAATCCTGATATCCTTATTTTAGATGAGCCTACGAACTACTTAGACATAAATGCAAAAATTTGGTTAGAAAACTTTTTGTTAGATTTTAAAAACACGGTAATAGTAGTATCACATGACAGACACTTTTTAAATAAAGTATGTACCCATATTTTAGACATAGATTATGGAAAGATAAAAATGTACGTTGGTAACTATGATTTCTGGCTTGAATCAAGTGAACTTATTCAAAAACAAATGAGGGATTCTAATAAGAAAAAAGAAGATAAAATAAAAGAACTACAAGAATTTATTAGACGTTTTAGCGCGAATGCATCTAAGTCTAAGCAGGCGACTTCAAGAAAAAAATTACTAGAAAAAATAGAATTAGATGATATAGCACAATCATCAAGAAAATATCCATATATTAATTTTGATATGGATAGACCACTTGGACGTGACGTATTAGAACTTAAGGGGATTTCTAAGATGGTAGATGGACAAGTCATTTTAAAAAACCTTAACTTAACAATAAATAACACTGATAAAGTTGCTTTTGTAGGTAGAAATGAGCTTGCTAAAACAACGTTATTTAAAATAATAACAGGAGAGGAAAAACCTGATTCTGGAACCATCCATTGGGGTACTACAACAAGCTTTTCATATTTTCCTAAGGATCATGATAAATATTTTAAGGAAGATGTTAATTTAGTTGATTTTTTAAGACCATATTCTAAAGAACAAGAAGAAGCTTTTTTAAGAGGATTTTTAGGTAGAATGTTATTTTCAGGTGAAGAAGCATTAAAGAAAGTATCTGTTCTATCAGGTGGTGAAAAGGTAAGACTTATGTTTTCACGTATGATGCTTAAGGGTGCTAACGTAATAATATTAGATGAACCAACTAACCATTTGGATATAGAATCAATTACATCTTTAAATAAAGGAATGAAAAACTTTAAGGGTGTATGTTTGTTTTCTTCATATGACTATGAACTTATAAACAGTGTTGCAAACAGAATAATTGAATTTAAAGAAGACGGAAAATACATAGATAAGATGACAACTTATGATGATTATTTAAATAGAAATTAGCAAGAGGGTATAAAGATGAAAAACAAAAAAGGTTTTACGTTAATAGAATTACTTGCGGTAATAATTGTACTTGCAATAATAATGATTATTGCAACTATTAGTGTTAATAAACAAATAAAAAAATCTAGAAAAAATGCAAACGACATAAATAAAAAAATGATTGTAAAAGCATATAATATGTGTATGACTCAAGAAAATGATTTGGAAAAATGCAATAGTTTATCTAAGCTTATAGCAAATAATTATTTAGAAAATTTTGAAGATCCATATGATAAAAATCAAAAAAACTTGGATGATTCATATACTATTATATTAGATGAAAAAGATAAAGCCGATGTTATTTATCATGGATTGGGGATAGAATCTGCAATTACAAAAAAAGAAGCGGAAGATTATTTTTTATGGTGTGGTAATACTTGTGTAAATGGGTTGAGTGACAAAGGTATAAATTGGGTAAAAAAAGAAGGCGATATTTTAGTTTTTCCAGATTATATAACAAATATAAAAGATGGTGCTGATAGCAATCATTCTTTTAGAAATATAAAAATTAAGGCTTTAATTGCCGTTAATAAAGTAAATATAAATGCTGATTTTAGCAATAGTGAAATTAATATAGTACAAATTGATGGTGGAAGTATTGGGGCTTCAAAATTCAAAAATTCAAGAATAAATAAGTTGATATTAGGAAAAACTAAAAATTTTTCTTTAAGTAATTCATTTCCAAAATCGAAAATTGATTATTTTAAAATGGAAAAAGGAAATATATCATGGGATGGGTTTGGAGATGTTGAGGTAGGTTCAATAGAAATTGGCGATGGCGTTTATTATATGAGTGGAAATTCAATATATCCTAATAAAAAAGTTAATAAGATATTTTTTAATTCTCCTTGTATATTCAAAGGAAGAAGAAATCCTTATGATGGAAACTATAATGGCTCTGGATGGGGAAGTGGAAAGGATAAAACTAATTGTTCTACAAGTTTAGATGAACAATCAAAGTATAGTTTTGATTGGTTTGATCCTCCTTTTAGGTTAACTACTAACGAATTAATAATAGGAGATAATGTAACTATTATTCCTTCTCATTTGTTTTCGAGAACGAATGCTAAAAAAATAACAATAGGTAAAAATGTCAAAACTATAGAAGAAAATGCTTTTAATAAAACCTATATTGAAGAGATTATAATAAAAGGAGATATAAATAGATTCAATGATATTTGGGATAAAATACAGTTTCCCTCTAAAGATAAAGTTAAAATAATACAAGGTTAAGTAAGATTTATAATAAATCTTGCTTTTTTTCATAAAATGATTATAATAGAGGCATTAAAAAAGGGATTAAACTTTAAAAAGCGGGTGATATTATGAAGAAGATATTAACTTTTATACCTCTTGGTGTAGGTATTAGTGCAGCTATTATATACATTCTTAACATAATTCAATTTAAAATAATAAATAATGGAACTGCCCTTTTACAAATACTTATGACACTTAAAGTATACTTGTTCATATCAATTGGGGGTTTTGCCTTATACTTTTTTATCAAGGTATTAGATTCACTTTCAAATAAAAATAAAGTGGAAAACGAAGATTTTTCATCAAATGAATATGAACCATTTGAAAATAATAATTCTAAAGTCTTATCAAATGAAAATACTTTAAGTAACATAAATAACATTAATGATTTTAATAATGTAAATACACTTAATAACCAAAATAGTGTAAATAATGTTAACTCATACGTTCCTAACTATGATTATGTTCCTATGTATCATGCAGAAGAAAAACAAGATAATATAAAGGAAATAAAGTTAGATAAAGAAGATAAAGATATAGATTTAGGACCTTTATATAACAGCGAAGAAAATACTGTGGATAAAGAGGATAATTTTACATCTGATAGATACTGCACTTTTTGTGGTAATAAAATTAACGCTTATGATTTATACTGCTCGCATTGCGGAAACAGGCAAGATAAGAAAAAGATGAGTCCTTTATTAAAGAACATAATAAATGTTTTAGAAATAGTTATTTTACTTCTTATAATATACTTTTCATTAAACATGTTATTTGACTATAAGGAAAGTCATGATCCTTCATTTAAATCACCATTTAAAGTTAGTATGACAAAATAATTATTTAAAACATATTAGATTTTTGTATTTAAAGTTAAGTGAATTTATACCATAGTTTAGGTCATTTACAAACTTAACTTTTTTTCTTTTAAATATTTTTTTATCATCATATGCAGTAAATAAATTTATATCACAAGCCTTAAAACTATTATTAAATAATTCAATACTATTACCATGAATAATAATAGATGTACCATTTTCAATAGCACTTATTATTCTTTTTTTATTTTTATTTATTTTTTCTTTTATATAAATTAACTTATCGCTTTTATAATTACCGAAATAATACGTATCATCCTTTTTAAAATATATGTTTTCATTTATTTTTATGTTGCTAGCAAATGGCTTTATTATAAAATCATCATCTAAAAATTCTTTTTCAATTATCTTTATCACATTAATCACCTTATTTTAGTTATGTTAATGTTTTTAATAATTTAAACATAAGTCCTTGAAAAAACACTTAAAATAAAGTAGAATAGAAAGGTATAAAGATGAGGTGAAAATTATGGGAAGATTTCCAAATATAGCTGCTAGTAAAGCAAAGACAGGAGCTGCCAAGGCAAAGGTATATTCAAGCTATGCTAAAGAAATATATCAAGTAGCAAAACAAGGTGGTACTGATCCTAATGGTAATTTAAGTTTAAGACATTTAATTGAAAAGGCTAAAAAAGAACAAGTTCCAGCAGATGTAATTAAAAGAGCAATAGATAAGGTAAATAGTGGCGCAGATGAAAGTTATACATCAGTTAGGTATGAAGGTTTTGCATCAGGTGGTGCAACCGTTATGGTCGATTGTCTAACGGATAACGTAAATAGAACGGTAAGTTTAGTTAGAAACGCATTTACCAAATCTAAAGGTAAGATGGGAGTTTCGGGATGCGTATCTCATATGTATGAACATTTATCAGTTGTAATCGTAAAAGATATGACTGAAGATGAAGCGTTAGAAGCATTATTAATGGGTGAGGTAGATGCTAAAGAAATAGAAGCAGAAGATGGTAACGTAAGTATATATGGTGACCCATCAGATTTATATAAAATAAAAGATGCTATAACAAACGCTAAAAAGGATGCAGAATTTATAGTAGACGAGGTAACTTATCTTCCTAATGAAACAGTTACGTTAGATGGAGAAGATAAGGAAAACTTTGATAAGTTACTTAATATGTTGGATGACGTTGAAGATGTTCAAAAAGTATATCATAATGTTAATTTGTAAAAAAACATTGGAAATTAATCCAATGTTTTTACTTGTATAAAAGTGAAATTCTTCTTCCTTTGGTTTCAATAAAACCTTCTTCTTTTAAGTTTTTAAGTTCCCTTGACATTGCGCTTCTATCAACCGCAAGAAAATCTGCTAGATCTGTAAAACTAAATGGCAGGTAAATTATTTTTGATGCGTGTTTTTTTCTATATATATTAAAATACTCTAGGAGTTTATCCCTTATTGTTTTTTTTGTTAATATTTCAATTCTATCGTTTTTTTCATCTATTATATTGGTAGTTATTTCAAGCAAGTTTTTTATAAACTGATTATAATAAGAGTAATTATTGTTTTTTGATGAGATTATTAAGTCATAATCAATTATTAAAACCTTGGTTTCTTCTTTAGTTATTATTTCACATTCATCACTTGATAAAGAGGATATGGCAGTACCAAATACGGATTCTTCTTCAAGTTCTTCTATAATTGTTCTGTTTCCGTTATAGTCCGTTCTAATTATTTGAGCATTTCCTTCTAATATTATTCCTATTATGTTATCCCTTACCGATGATAATATTACCGTATCTTTTCTAAATGTAAGGACACTTGTCTCTAATAATTTTAGTAGTTTACGCTGCTCATTTACACTTATTTTGTTGAATAACCTACGCATTTTTAATCACCTAATAAAATAATACCATTTTTTTAAAAAAGTTGCAATTGCAACAATACGTATTTTAATTAATGTGCTATATTTGAGTTGTAATAAAAATAAGAGGAGTACATTATGAAGGTAATTAAAAGAGATGGACATATGGTTGATTATTGTCCAGAAAAAATTGAAATTGCTATAAAAAAAGCAAATGAAGAAGTACAAGAAGAAGATAGAGTATCAGATACTCAAATAAAAAACATAATAAAATACATAGAGAGTTTAAAGAAAAGAAGAATATTAGTTGAAGACATTCAAGATATAATTGAAATGAGACTAATGGCGTTAAATAAGTTTGCTCTTGCTAAAGAATATATAACTTATAGATATACTAGAGAACTTGTTAGAAAAAGTAATACTACTGACCTTTCAATTAAGGAGTTAATTGATGGTGAAAGTGATTATTGGAATACCGAAAACTCTAATAAGAACGCTAAGGTTGTTACTACTCAAAGAGATTATATAGCAGGTATTACATCAACTGATATATCAAGAAGATTTTTGCTTCCTGAAGATATCGTAAAAGCTCATGATGAAGGAATAATACATTTTCATGATATGGATTATTTTGCACAAAATGCACTTCATAACTGTGATTTAATTAACCTTGAAGACATGCTTCAAAATGGTACTAACATAAATGGTGTTATGATTGAAAAACCACACAGATTCTTAACTGCAATGACTATTGCAACACAACTTATAACAGCGGTTAACTCAAGTCAGTATGGTGGTGCAACTATTACAATGACTCATTTAGCACCTTTTGTTAGAGAAAGTTATAACAGATTCTTAGATAAGTATAAAAAAAGAAAGTTTACTAAGGCTCAGTGTGAAAAATATGCTAAAGAAGATTTAGCAAAAGAAATAACAGATGGTGTTCAAACTTTCCAATACCAAATTAATTCAATGACTACAACTAATGGTCAAGCACCTTTCTTGTCAGTATGCTTGTATTTAGGTGAAACAGACGAGTATAAAGAAGAACTTGCCATGATAATTGAGGAAATATTAAAACAAAGAACAATGGGTATGAAAAACGAAAAGGGCGTTTACATAACTCCTGCCTTTCCTAAACTTTTATACGTACTTGAAGAAGACAACATACATGAAGATAGCAAGTATTACTACTTAACAGAACTTGCTGCTAAATGCACGGCTAAACGTATGGTTCCGGATTATATATCAGAAAAAATAATGAAGAGATTAAAGGTTGATAAAAACGGAAACGGTCAGTGTTTCCCTTGTATGGGATGTAGATCTTTCTTAACTCCTTACGTTGATTCTAATGGAAAACCAAAGTACTATGGTAGGTTTAACCAAGGAGTTGTTACAATTAACTTAGTTGATGCCGCATTATCATCTGATAAAGATATGGATTTATTCTGGAAAATTATGGATGAAAGACTAGAATTATGTCATAGAGCACTACAGGTAAGACACAAGAGATTATCTAAAGTAACTAGTGATGTTGCACCTATTTTATGGCAACACGGAGCACTTGCAAGATTAGGTAAGGGAGAAAGCATCCACGAGTTATTGCATCATGGTTATTCAACTATATCACTTGGATATGCTGGACTTTATGAATGTGTTAAATACATGACTGGTCACTCTCATACTGATGGTGGTAAAGGTAAAGAGTTTGGTCTTGAAGTAATGAGAAAATTAAATGCTGCTTGTAACAAATGGAAAGAGGAAGAAGACATTGATTATAGTGTTTATGGTACTCCAATTGAATCTACTACTTATAAGTTTGCTAAGTGTTTAAGAGAACGTTTTGGTAAGATTAAAGGAATTACTGATAGAGATTATATTACAAACTCATATCATGTACCTGTATTTGAAGAAATTGATGCATTTACTAAATTAAAACTTGAAAGTGAGTTTCAAGCTCTTTCACCAGGTGGTGCTATAAGCTATATTGAAACACCTAACTTAACAAACAACTTAGATGCTGTTATGGAAGTTATTAAGTTTATTTATGATAATATCATGTATGCAGAATTAAATACTAAGTCTGATTACTGTCAGGAATGTGGTTATGAAGGAGAAATTCTTTTAGATGACGACCTAGAGTGGTATTGTCCAAACTGTGGTAACAGAGATCACGATAAACTAAATGTTGCAAGAAGAACTTGTGGATACATTGGTACAAACTTCTGGAACAAAGGAAGAACTCAAGAAATAAAAGAAAGAGTAATTCATATTGATAATAAGGATGCTGATCTTTAATTATGAGATATAACAAAATAAGAAAAATGGACATATCTAATGGTCCAGGAGTTAGGGTGTCAGTCTTTATGCAAGGCTGCACCTTTAACTGTAAGAATTGCTTTAATAAGGAAACCCATGATTTTAATGGTGGAAAAGAGTTTAACGATGAGATTATAGATAAGGTACTTGAACTATGTGGTAAGGATTATATCGTTGGTTTATCTATTTTAGGTGGCGAGCCAATGCATCCTAAAAACATAGATGGAACTTTAAAACTTGCAAAAAAATTTAAAGAAAAATATCCCAATAAAACCGTGTGGTGTTGGACTGGATTTTTATTTGATAGAGATTTAAAGGACAAAGAAGTATTAAATTACATAGATGTTTTAGTAGATGGACAATATAAGGATGAATTACACGATTTTAGATTAAAGTGGTGTGGGTCATCAAATCAAAGGGTAATAGATGTTAAAAAATCACTAAAAAAAGGTGATGTCGTATTATTAGACGAAACAAAGTTAGTAGGAGCGTAATTATGATTAATACTAAAAAAATAAATATTAAAAAATTAGAAAATGATGCAAAGATTCCAACTTATGGAACGGACTTTTCTGCAGGCTGTGATTTGTATGCTTGTTCAAAAGAAAAAATAAGTTTTAATCCTGGTGAGACAAAACTTATTAAAACTGGAATTGCTATGGAACTACCTGAAGGTTATGCAGGTTTAATATATGCTAGAAGTGGTCTTGCAACAAAAAGAGGGCTTGCACCCGCAAATAAAGTTGGTGTAATAGACTCAGATTATCGTGGTGAGATAATGGTTGCACTTCATAATCATACCAATGAAGTAAAAGAAATAGATGCATATGAGAGAATAGCACAACTTGTTGTAACACCATATATAAAGGCCATCTTTAATGAGGTTGATGAACTTAATGACACAATACGTGGTACAGGTGGTTTTGGTTCAACTGGTAAAAAGTAAAAGAAACGTAAATGTTTCTTTTTTTGTAATAAATAAAATTGACTTAAAATGTGCACAATGATAATATGAAGATAGGTGATAATATGAAAAGAAATGAAAACGGATTTACCTTAATAGAATTACTTGCGGTAATAGTAATACTTGGAATAATAATGGTTATTGCAACTACTAACGTGCTTAAAAATATAAATGATTCTAAGGAAAAATCTAAGTATACGGCTGCTAAAGAAATAGTTGAAATATCAGAAGCTTATTTTGCTATTAATAGTAATGCAACTTCTGTTACTACTTATGATTTAAAAGATTATTTAGAGTCTGATGCAACAAATCCTAAAACGGGTGAAAATGATTTATTAACAAATGGTAAAACTCAGAGGGTATGTAAAGGTTCTTATTCAGCAGGAGATCAGGATAAGTATAGTAACAATAATGAAAAAGGATACTATTTTGACGGATACTTTTATAGTTTAGATGGTACATGTAATTAAATATAAAATAAAAAATACTTCAATTTCTTAACTGAAGTATTTTTATTATGCTGCATTATTTTTTCTAAACTTTTTAGCTTCCTTAGCACTCATTACTACGGTTACACCATTTAAAGTAACTTTTTGCATGTTAACTTTTTGTCTCATTTTAGTTGTATTTAAAGCATGAGAACGTTTGTTTCCGAATAATGGTTTCTTATTAGATACTTTCTTAGCCATATTTAATTCCTCCTTAAAGTGCGTGTTTGCTATCTAACTTTACCATATTATGGGCAATTAGTCAAATTAAAATAGGAAAAAAGGCCTTTTTGTAGTAAAATATTATTAGAAGGAAGTGGTGATGCTTATGAATTATACACCTTTATGGATAAAGACGGATTACTCTATATTATCTAGTTTAATAAAGATAGATGATTTAATAAGCACACTAAAGAGTCTTGAATGTAAGAGTGCTGCAATATGTGATGATAATTTATATGGTGCAATGGAGTTTTATACTAAATGTAAAAATGCTGGAATAAAACCGATTATTGGTCTTGAAGTTAACCTTGAAAGTGTAGTTTTATTATATGCAAAAAATTATGCTGGTTACCAAAATTTGTGTAACATAATGGTTCTTTTAAATGAGGGAAAATTAACTTATGAAAACATTGTAAATTACATTAATGATTTAATCGTAGTGCTTCCTTTTGAATCGAAAGAAAAAGAAGAATATTTTATGACTTATACCAGTGATGTATTTATTGGATACAAAGATTCAATGCAAGAAGAAAATATAAATGGTAATAAAGTTTATATAAATAAAACGCTTACATTAGATGAAGAAAACACAAAGTATTTAAAATATTTATACAAAATAAAAGATGAAACCTTTGATTTAAATTATGACGTAAGTTTAAAAAGAAACGTGAGTATAGATGCTATTAAAACAACTAATTATATTAGTGCTAACTGTAATTTAACAATTCCTAAAAAGGATGATTTGTTACCTGTTTATAATGATGATCCATCATTTGATGAGAAAAAATACCTAACTAATCTATGTATAATTGGACTTAAAAAAAGACTTAACAATAAAGTTCCATTAAAATATGCTGAAAGATTAAAATATGAACTTTCCATAATAACAAGTTTAAACTTTTGTAACTATTTTTTAGTTGTATGGGATTATGTTAAGTATGCGAAGAAAAACGGAATAATGGTAGGCCCTGGTAGAGGTTCTGCGGCATCAAGCCTTGTTTCATATTCACTTGGAATAACTGATATAGATCCACTTAAGTATGATTTGTTATTTGAAAGATTTTTAAATCCTGATAGGGTTACAATGCCTGATATTGATATAGACTTTGATGCTGAAAGAAGAGAAGAAGTAATAAAATACGTAGAAGATAAATACGGAAAATCACGTGTATCTGGAATAATTACTTTTTCTAATTTACTTGCAAAACAAGTTATTAGGGATGTTGCTAGAATATTTGATGTAAGTGGTTTTAAAATTGATAATTTACTTAAAAACTTTGATGATAAAAAAGATTTATCTTATCAATTGAAAAACATAAACGTAAAAAGAATATTAAATGATGATGAAGTTCTAAGAAAGATATATGATATATCACTTCATTTAGAAGGACTTAAAAGACATATTTCACAGCATGCGGCGGGAGTTATTATATCAAGTAAAAAACTTTCTAATTACGTTCCTTTAACCATAAACCAAGAAGGTTCATATATTTGTGGGTACACAATGAATTATATTGAGGATTTAGGGCTTTTAAAAATGGACTTTTTAGGTCTTAAAAACCTTACTATAATAGATAGAGTAATAAAAAAAGCAAACATTAAATTTAGCGATATACCGCTTGATGATAAAAGTACGTATGATTTATTTAAAAATGGTAATTTAGATGGCGTATTCCAATTTGAGTCACAGGGAATGAAAAAATTTATAAGCGAACTAAAACCCGAAAACATAAATGATTTAGTAGCAGCAGTCGCACTTTTTAGACCGGGACCTATGGAAAACATAGATACGTACGTTAAAAGACGTCATAATCTTCAGAAGGTGTCATACATTAATGAAGATTTAAAAGATATATTATCTTCTACTTGTGGAATAATTGTATATCAAGAACAAATAATGCAAATAGCAAGAAAGATGGCTGGTTTTTCATATGCCAAAGCAGATGAATTAAGACGTGCCATGAGTAAGAAAAAAGAAGATTTGTTATTATCATATAAGGATGACTTTATATCCGGTGGATTAAGCAAAGGTTATGATGAAAAAACGTTAAACGAAGTATATAACTTAATACTTAAATTTGCTAATTATGGATTTAATAAAGCACACTCTGTTAGTTATGCAATAATTGGCTATAAAATAGCATATTTAAAGGTACATTATTCGGTGTATTTTGAAACAGAGCTTTTAAATAGTAGTATTTCATCTTCTAATAAAACCAAGAATATAATTGACGAATGTAAAAGCCTTGGAGTAGAAGTTACAGGACCAATTATAAATATATCAACGGATAAATATAACGTCTTAGAAGGTAAGTTAGTTCTTCCTTTATCTCTTATAAAAGGAATAGGGGTATTAACCGCTAAAGAAATAGTAAGAGAAAGGAATTTAAACGGAAGTTTTACTTCATATTTAGATTTTGTTAGAAGATGTTATAAATTAGGACGTGATGTTTTAAAAAATATTATATTATCAGGAGCCTTAGATTCGTTTGGAAAAACTAGAAAGACTTTAATAGAAAATTTAAATGATGCAATTAATTATGCTGAGCTATGTAATGATTTAGATGAGAGTCTTGTTTTAAAACCAGAATTAAAGGAGTATGATGAATACTTAAAAGACGAACTAACAAAGCACGAGGTTGCTTTATTTGGTTTTTACATAAGTAATCATCCAACTAGCAAATACATAACAAAAGCAAGCATAACAACTAATATATTAAATAAATATTTTGATAAAGATATAAGTATGGTTTTATACATTGAAAGAAAAAAAGAAATTGATACAAAAAGAAATGAAAAAATGATGTTTTTAAATGCTAGTGATTCATATGGAACTGTAGAACTAGTTATGTTTCCTAAAACTTATAATAAATTTTTTAATATACCAATTCCAGGAGTTTATAGAGTAAAAGGTAAGGTAGAAAAAAGATTTTCTAAACTTCAACTTGCACTCTTTGATGTGGAGCGGGTATAAAAGTTTAAAAGAATCCAAAAAATTAATTTTTTGTATTTCTTTCTTTTAGATATTTTTGTTATAATTATGATATGCAATAATAAAACGAGATTAGGAGTAATAAATATGATTGAAAAATTAAGAGATAAATATGTTTTTTTTGATGTTGATGGTACCTTATCTGAATATCGCTATAATGATAAATTATATGGTGGAGGATGTTCTGAGTTAGGATGTCAATCGCTTGAAGATTTATTATTTAACGATTTATATTATAATGCAAGGCCACTTAAAACAATGCAGCGAATAATAAACGAATTAGATAGTAATAAAATATTTATTCTAGGTGCAGTTACAACAAATACGGAAATAAATCAGAAGTATAGATGGTTATCAAAACACTACCCAAGTATAAAAATGGAAAACGTATTTTTTATATGTTCTACATTGTTAAAGCCAGAAGTAATAATTGAATGTTGCAAACATTATGAAATTGATATAAAAGATGTGGTATTTGTAGATGATAGAATTGATGTTTTAAGGAAAGCGGAGTCTTTAGGAATAAAGTCTTATCATCCAAGCTCTTTTACAGAATAGTTTTTAGGAGAAGGTATGAAAAAATTATTAAGAGTGAGTTTTGATACTGCGTTATTATCATTTATTCCCATATTGTCTTGGTTTTTATTAAGCATTATTGTGGACAAAAATTTAATTAACGTTTTTACCATTACATATCCTGTACAATTTATAACTTGTTTGTTTAAATCGGTTTTTAGTATAGGAAGTAACATTTCAAAAGAAAAGGATAAAGATAAATATGCTGTTGGAAACGGCATATTTTTAACGATTATATTAGGTTTTGTTGTTTATGGATTTATAATTATTAACGTTGATAATTATATAAGATTTATGAATATGGATGTATCTACTTATAGATTATTTACTATATATTCACTAATGCAATTTTATATTCAACTTATTTACTCAACCATAATCGAAAAATTATATTATGAAGAAAAAAATAAGCTAGCAAACATTTATTCTTTTTCATTTAATATTTTAAACTTCACGGTTTTAATTCTATCGGCTTTATTATTTAAAAATAGCATGATAATTATTTCTTTAACACTAACTTCTATTTTGATATTTACAATATATTTGGTTATTAAGGAAAGAGAAAAAATTAACTTTAAATTTAATATAAAAAAATGGATTAGATATGATTCTGTAAACTTTTTCCATAATTTATGTTTTTTGATTATATTTTTATTTGGACTATCGAATGCAACATCATATGGTGAAAAATATACTCTTGCAATTTCGTTTGTAGCATTAATAACTGATACTCAATGGGATGTATTTGATTCGATTAACACGGTAGCTAAAATAGATATAGCAAAAGGAAAATTTAATTATAGAGAAAGTAAGAAAAATGCTTATAAATTATTGATGTTATTGCTATTTAGTGTATTTGTTATGTTTTTGATTTTTTACCATAATTATAAACTAAATTTGGTAATCACACTTATAGTTTTAGGTACAGAAATATTTAACTATTTAATATATCCAGTATATAGTTTAAAAACGACATATTTGAATTTAGAGTATTCTCCAACAAAAATAACAATAAATAAAATTGTGGCTAACATAGGTAGGATGTTATTATCCCTATTACATACTCCTTATTGTACAGCAATAGGACAAGTAGTATCTAGTTTTTATCAATTTGTTGTTTTAAACATAATAAGTAAAAAACATAAAAATAACGCATTAAATAAGTAACTTGTATTTTTAGAACTTTACATTGATATGATGGTAAAGTTCTTTTTTTTGTTAGTTTTTGTTATAATTATTAAGAGGTAGATAAAATGAGAATAGGAGTAGACATAGATAACGTTCTTTCTAATTTTGATGAGGTACTTAAAGAGCAATACTTGAAACACGATAAAATGCTTGGTGGACGTGGTATTGTAAATAAAAACGTATACATTAAACATGCGTTTGATTGGGATGAAGAATATGAAAGAAAGTTTTACTTAGATAATATAGAATATTTTGCATCACTTTTTAAACCGATAAAGGATTGCTGGAAGTATATAAGAAAATTAAAAGAAGAAGGAAATGAAATATACATTATAACAGGAAGAGATAATGGAGAGTATAGTGATCCTTATAATATGACTGTTAACTGGCTTAAGGAAAATGATATTTATTATGATAAATTATTTTTAGTTGATGCATACGATAGTCATTCTAAAACAGAGATATGTTTGAAATATAATATAGATGTTATGATAGATGATTCTAAAAGAATATTAAAAGATATAACTAATTTTGGATTAAGAGCAATTATTATGGATACTTTGTATAATAGAGATGCAAAAGAATTTGAAAGAGTACGTTCTTGGAAAGAAATCTATGATAAACTTTCAAATAAAAAAGTAAACGTAATATTAGATACTGATACGTATAATGAATGCGATTATCAGTTTGCCTTATCATACTTAATAAAATCAAAGGATATATTTAACATAGAAGCAATTACGGTTGCACCATTTTCTCATTTGTCAAAAAATGTTAGTGTTAAAAAGGGACAAAACTTAAGTTATAAAGAAATTTTAAAAATATGTAATTGGCTTAATTTTGATTATCATAATAAAGTGTTTAAAGGCTCAATGGATTATATGCAAAATGGATATGGCGAAGATAATGATGCGGTTAATAAAATAATAGAAGTAGCACTAAAAAATGATAAGACTTATATAATGGCAATAGGTGCTATTACAAATGTTGCACTTGCTATAAAAAAAGAACCTAAAATAATTAATAGGATAGAAATTATTTGGTTGGGTGGAAATGAACTTAACTATAAAGATAACCTAGAATTTAATTTTAGGCAGGACGTTAAGGCGGTTAAAACGGTATTTGATTCGGACGTAAAATTAACCATTCTTCCTTGCCATAACGTTGTTAATAATCTTATGATAAACGTTAATACTTTGAAAGATAAAATAGAAAATAAATCAAAATTATGTAATTATTTGATAGATAGATTTTACAATGATGGATATCACGGAGTCCAAGAAGAAAGAGTAGTTTGGGATATATCTGTTATTGCTTATATGATAAATAAAACTTGGTTTGAAACAAAAGATGTTTGTTGCCCGATAATAAAAGAAGATACTTCGTATGAACCTACTAGTAATAAACGTATGATAACTTTTGTTACTAAATTAGATAGAGATAAAATATATGAAGATTTACTTAAAAAGTTAGGAGAAGATAAATGAAGATATATGTAATAAGACATGGTAAGTCGTTAGCAAATTTATTAAAAGTACATAATGCACCAGAAACACCTCTTGCGGATATTGGAATAAAACAGGTAGAAAAATTAAAAGATAAAATTAAAAACATTGATTATGATGTTATTATTTCATCACCTTTCATAAGAGCTAAACGTACTGCAGAAATAATAAATGTTAAAAATAAAAACATTATTTTTGATGACAGATTAAAAGAAAGAGATTTTGGCTTACTTATTGGTAACTCTTTAACAAATATTAACCGCGAAGGATATTGGGATTATTATAATGAAGAAAAATATGATGGATGTGAGGAAATTAAAGACTTTTTAGATAGAGTTAATAGTTTTGTTGAAGAATTAAAAACAAATGATTATCAAAACGTTTTAGTTGTTACACATAAAGGTGTTGCAAGAGCATTTGAAGTTATCTTTAACGGACTAGGTGATGGTAAGATGTTTGATAAGGGTATTAAAAATTGTGATATGAAATTATTTGAAACATAAAAAGAAAGTTATTAAATTAATTGTTACAAAGGATTATAAATGAAATTAGAAAGGCAAAAAAGATGTTAGACAATATAAAGGATTTTATAAGTGAAATCGAGAAAAAAGAGAAAGTAAATATATTAATAAAAAAAGTTAATTGTAATAAAGATATTTTTGGATATAATGAAAATAATGTTTTTGTATCTGCTAGTTTAATTAAAGTTCCTATAATGTTAGCTACATTAAATGAAGTTAAAAATGGTAATATAAGTCTTGATAAAATAATCACTATAAGTCAAGACGATATATTAGATGATAATGAAGTTTTTGAAAAAGGTAAATATAAATATTCTGTAAAAGAATTGATTTACTTTATGATTACTGTTTCTGATAATACATCTACTAATATTCTAATTAAGTTATTAGGATTTGATTATATTAATAAATTTATTAAAGAGATAGGCTTATATAATACTAAATTAGAAAGATACATGAATGATTGGAGGGCTATAAAAAATGGAAAAAACAACTATACAACACTAGTAGATATGAATAAGTGTTTTGAAATTTTGATAAATGAAGATATTTTGAATAATGAACTATGCAATTTTGCAATTAATACGTTATATGGTCAAAAGATAAATAATCAAATCCCTAGATATATACCAAATGTTAAATTTGCTCATAAAACAGGTGGGCTTGATTATTTAAATAGTGATGTTGGAATTTTTGAAAAAAATGGTGAAATGTACTTTATTGGTATTTCCATATATGATACACCAGAAAAAACTGGCGATAGAAAAAGTACGTCGATACTTGCTAAAATTATGTATGATTTTATCTGACAGGAGGTGACCATAAAAATGATTTTAAAATACGTTTCATATTTTCTTGTGAAAGATAAAAAGAAAATTAAAAATATTTACATTAATTCTTTTGATAAAGATGAGAGATTTTCGTTTTTAATTTTAGAAAAATGTGCAAAAGAAAAAAATGTAGAATTTAACGTTGTATTTGATAACAACGATTTAATTGGTTTTTATTATATCGTAAATTATGATGATGTTTCATACCTTATGTATTTTGCAGTTGATGTAAATAAGAGAAATAATGGCTATGGTTCAATGATATTAAGTGATTTAAGAAAAAAGCATAATAACATATTGTTATGTACTGAGTTTGCTAACAAAAACGTTAACGATGAGAAACTTTCAAGAAGAAATTTTTATTTAAAAAATGGTTTTTTCAGTAGCCACAAATTTATTGTTGATAATAATGTAAAATATGAAATATTAACAACTAATAAAGATTACCCTTTAACAAAGGAAGTTTTAAGAAAAAGATATATTAATATGACCAAGTCTAAATTTATAAAGTTAATAATTAAAAGAAAATTTAACGTTGATAATATTGTATTAGGGAGTGATAATATGAATAAAATAGATTTAAATAAAATTAAGGTAGTTATATTTGATTTTGATGATACATTAGCAATTCATAAAAATAAAGATTTTAGTAAGCAACGTGATGAAACAGAGGAGAATTTTACAAACTTTTATTTTAATGCATACGTTAATCCAAATGAGTTTTATGATAAAGTTGAGGTTTGTAAGAAGTCAAAAACATTGTATAATTTAATTAATAATTTAAGAAATCATAATATTAAAATGTATTGTTTAACAGGTATGAAGTTCACATTCCATTTAAAAGCAAAGCAATGTTTTGTTAATAAGCATTATGGTAATGATATAAAAGTTATATCAACATCAACACAAGATTTGAAGGTAAAAGGAACAAAAGTTATTCAAAGAATAAATAATTGTAATCTAGATGAAATTTTATTTATAGATGACAGAAAAGATGTTGTTGAAATTTTAAATCAAAATAATATAAAAGCTATAAGCGTAGATGATAAAGAATTAAAGGAGTATGATTATGAAACTAACAAGTAAAGAAGCAAAAAAGTTATTAGAAATTGAAAGAAAAAGTGCGACAGATGACAGATGGATCGATCACTGTTTATGTGTTGGAGATAGTGCAGGTATTATAGCAAAAGCGTTAAAAGAAAAAGGATATGACGTTGACGTAGATAAAACCATAACGCTTGGTTATTTGCATGATATTGGTAAGTATAACGGAGAATCTCATGGACATGTTATGAGGGGGGTATGAATATTTAAAAAATAAGGGATATGATGAAGAGTATGCTAATATATGTTTAACTCACTCGTATTTAAATAATGATTTAATTTGTACTGCGGGAGGGGTGCCAAATCCGGATAACAATCCGTTTTTAGCAAATTTTATAAAAAATCATACGTACACTATGGAAGAAAAACTAATAAATTTATGTGATTTAATGTGTCCACAAGGTGGTAAAGTTTTTACTATAGATAAAAGATTAATAGATATTATGATTAGAAGGGGAGCATATTCTAATACGCAATATCACGTAAAAGAAACGTATAAATTAAAAGAGTACTTTGATAATTTACTTGGATATAATTTATATGATTTATTCCCAGAGATAAAAGATAATTTATAAGAAGGTGCTTAAATTATGAAACTAACAAGTAAAGAAGCTTTAGATTTACTAAATGAAAATATCGGTAAGACTTCAAGTGATAAATGGATAAAACATTCTAAAAACGTAGGTTATGTAGCAGGCGTTATAGCAGGCAAATTAAATTTGGATAGTGATTTTGCGATTGTATTAGGTTATATCCATGATATTGGTAAAAGGTATGGATGGAATAATGGTGATGGAGTAATACCTCACGCTATAGATGGTTATAATTATATTAAGTCTTTAGGCTATGATGAAGATTGTGCAAGTATATGTATAAAGCATTCGTTTTTAAATAATGATATCAACTGTTTAGCAAATGATAGGGATTATACTGATTCAAGTGATAAAAACTATGAGTTTATAAAAGAATACATAAAAAACGAATATACAGTTTATGAAAAAATAATTAATTTATGTGATTTGATGTGTACTGATAAAATATATACACTAGATAAAAGAATGATGGATTTGCTTTTAAGACATGGAGTATATAAAAATACTCATTATCATATAAAAGAAGCATACAAATTGAAAATGTACTTCGATAATTTACTTGGATATAATCTGTATGATTTGTTTCCAGAAATAAAAGAAAATTTATGATCGGTAAATTTTCTTTTTTAGCTAATAGTATCTACTGGTTAATGTAAAGAGTTTTGGGGATTTATAGTAAAAATATTAAAATGCAGGATTGTAAATTTTATTAGAATATAAATT
>CAKPCM010000011.1 GCA_934141615.1 uncultured Bacilli bacterium | reverse complement strand
TCCAAATATTCCACCCGTAAATAAATATAATATACCAATGCCTATTTTTTCCTCATAGAATTTATGACCGCAAACAGTAAAAATACACAATGCTAGTGATATCCATTTATTTTTAGGGCATCTATTATATTGTTGAAGATGATGCAATTGCAGTTGCATTTGTAGAAACATTATTATTTACTATAATTGAATCTTTACTATTAGATTTTAATTCTTCTACTTGTCTTCCACATTTATTACATATAACGGCATCATATGGAATTTTTTCACCACAATACTTGCAAAACTTAGTTTCCATTATTTTTTTACCATCCAGTAATTTCTTTTAATTTATAAGAAGCAATTTGATCAACGTTATCAATACAAGACGCTTTAAATTTCCATGTTCCATTTGCTTCTAATCCGCTATTATTATCAACACAAGTTCCTAATGTATTTCCATCTTTATCATAAGTTGTAAATTCAACCTGAACATAAGAATACTCTTTATCTAAATTATTTTTTATAGTGCCTTCTATATAATATCCAATATTATAATCTCCAGCATATGCTTTTATATCATCAGATAAAGTAAATTTTTCCTGAGTTTCTGTAGTTGCAGGTTTTTTCTCATTACTATTAGATGAGGAACCTTTATCACCATTACCGCTTACTATACTAATAACAATGAAAATTGCCAAGATTATTAAAACGATTTTCAACCATTTTGGCATTTTTTTCTTCTCTTCTTTCATAGCACTGCTTACTCCTTTCTACATATTTACAGAATAATTATTAAGATACTGCATATAATAAATATAATCTGTATATGTATATATTATAAAACATATATCTATAAAATACAAATACTTTTTATAAAATTATTTTAGAAATATAGAAAGAAGTAGTATTATGAAGAATTTAAAAGAATTAAGACAAAAAAAGAATATAACTCAAATAAGACTATCAATAGCTGCTGAGGTATCACAAGAAACAATAAGCGCCTATGAAAGTGGAAAAGCTCTTCCTAGTGCTGATACATTAATTAAGCTTGCAGACTTTTTAGATACTTCTGTTGATTATCTGTTAGACAGAACAAACATAAGTACTCCAATAAGATTAAAAGATACTACTTGTAATGATGAATTAATATATGAATTTGATAAACTTAGTGATAATCAGAAAAAGGATGTTATTTGGTATTGTAAAAATATTAAAAGTAGAGATGAGTAAAATCTCTACTTTTTAACTAACTTTCATTTCAAATATAATATCACGAAGTTCCATAGCACGTTCAAAGTCTAATTCTTTTGCAGCCTTTTGCATTTCTTCTTCTAAACCTTTAATTATCTTTTCAGTTTCTTTTACATCTTTTATATTACGTTTCTTAGTTTTTTCTCCTGCCTCATCATTTACCGTTACTACATCCATGATTTTTTTCTTTATTGTTTTTGGAACTATGTTATGTTCCTTATTATATTTAATTTGAATTTTCCTTCTTCTTTTTGTTTCGTCTATAGCAGTTCTCATCGCATCACTTATTAAGTCAGCATACATAATTACCCTACCTTCTGCGTTTCTAGCGCATCTACCTATAGTTTGAATTAAACTTCTATGACTTCTTAAGAACCCTTGCTTGTCTGCATCTAAAATAGCAACTAAACTAACCTCAGGAATATCAAGACCTTCCCTTAAAAGGTTAATACCAACTAAAACATCATATTTACCCTCCCTTAAATCATGAATAATTTTTAGTCTTTCTAAGGTTTTAACTTCACTATGCAAGTATGCTACTTTTATATTTAAATTTTTCAAATATGAAGTTAATTCCTCTGCCATACGAATTGTTAATGTTGTAACAAGTGTTCTATCACCTTTTTCTATTTGCTTGTCTATTTCTTCTATTAAATCGTCAACTTGGTTTTCTTGTTTTCTAACCTCTATTAATGGATCTAAAAGTCCGGTTGGTCTTATTATTTGTTCTACTACCTTGTTATTTACTTTTTGTAATTCTTCATCGCCAGGAGTTGCAGATACATATATTACCTGGTTTATTTTTTTCTCAAATTCTTCGTATTTAAGTGGTCTGTTATCTAGTGCAGACGGAAGACGAAATCCATAATCTACAAGCATTTGTTTTCTTGCCCTATCGCCATTATACATTGCTTTAACCTGAGGTAATGTTACGTGTGACTCATCTATTACCATTAAAAAATCGTCAGGGAAAAAGTCCAAAAGACAAGTTGGAGTTGCACCCTCTGGTTTTAAAGCCAAGTGTCTAGAATAGTTTTCAACACCAGAACAAAAACCTGTTTCTGCAAGCATTTCAAGGTCATACTTACACCTCTGTTCCAGGCGTTCAGCCTCTAATAATTTGCCGTTTTCTCTAAAATAAGCTAATCTTTCATCTAATTCTTTTCTTATGTTTACGATTGCTTTTTTTAATTTTTCTTCACTTGTAACAAAGTGTGATGCCGGCATAATTGAAACGAATTTTTTCTCGCCTACTACCGCACCCGTTAAAACATCAAACTCCGTTATCCTTTCTATCTCATCACCAAATAATTCAATTCTTATTCCATGGCTTTTTTCGTAAACTGGTATTACTTCGATAACATCTCCTTTAGCTCTAAACATACCTCTTGCTAAATCTATGTTATTTCTTTCATACATCATATCAACTAGTTTTGATAGGACTTCATTTCTATTTATTTCTTCTCCTACCTTTAACGTTAACATATGATTTTCATATTCTTCTTTATCTCCAATACCATATATACAAGATACCGATGCTACTACTATTACATCTTTTGCATTAATTAGTGATGATGTTGCATAATGCCTTAATTCATCTATCTCATCATTTATTGAAGAGTCTTTTTCTATATAAGTATCACTTGAAGGTACATATGCTTCTGGTTGATAATAGTCATAATATGAAACAAAGTAGCAAACCTGATTATTTGGAAAGATTTCCTTTAATTCAGAGTAAAGTTGACCTGCCAGAGTTTTATTATGTGCAAGTACTAATGTGGGTTTGTTAACCTCTTTTATAACGTTTGCTATTGTAAAAGTTTTACCAGTTCCTGTTGCTCCTAATAGAACTTGATATTTCTTACCATCTTTTATTCCCTTAGAAAGTTCTTTTATTGCTTCTGGTTGATCACCTGATGGTTTGAATTTTGACACTAAATCGAACATAGGTTTTTCCTCCTCATTTAGATTATTCTACCATTTATTAAATTTTTATACAATAAAAAAAGAAGACTATTAATCTTAGTCTCCTATCTGTTTGAAAAACTTGAACCAGTTCCAGGAAATACGATAGCATTTCTTGGGTTAAATGAATGACCTATAAAACCGTCATTTCCATAATATGAATAATAATCAGCATACCATCTTCCATTTGCTAACCCTAAATGTAAGTGTGGACCCGTTGAATTACCAGTGTTTCCTGATTTTCCTATTACGGTATCTTTAGTAACTATTTGTCCAATAGATACGTTAAACGCTGATAAGTGGCAATAATAAGATGTGTAATATCTACCATTTATTAAATGGTGAATTATTATTTGGTTTCCACCACCACTATTACTTCTTATTGTTTTTGCAACATAGCCTGGTGCTACGGCATAAACGGTTGTTCCAACTGGTGTTGAAATATCAATTGCAGCATGTAAATTTGGCTTTCCATATAACGTTCTCCAACCATACTCACTTGATATTCTTCCGGAAGTTGTTGGTCTATAAAAAGTTGTTCCCGAAGGTAAGTAACTACTATTATTATTTTTTCCTCCTGATGAACCATTATTTTTATTTGAATATAATCTGTTTAAGCAAGAAGTTTGTGTTTCACTATCCTTACACTTTAAACCTTCAAGATATTTAATGGTGTTTTTCATCTCTTTGATAGACTCTTCTTGAGAATGTCCTTCATCATTTAAGTTTGCTTTAGTCTCATTTAACTTAGCTACTTGCGTATTAAGTTCAGATTGTAGTGAAGCAAGTTCATCTTTTTTACTAGCTAACTCGGTTTTTATTTTATCATTTTCCTTAATCATACTATTCATTTCTTCTACTACTTTTTTATTATAGTTAGAAATTTGTTCAGTAATAGATAAACGATAAATTAAATCCGTCAAACTTTCTGCACCCATTATGTATTCGAGCATTGATGAACCAGAAGATGAAACTTGATAATAACGCATCAAATCTTTTGTTTCATTATTCTTTTTATCTATGTCTTTTTCTAGTTGCTCACTTTCTTTGGTTTTCTTATCTATGTCACTATTTATTTTTTCCATTTGAGAATAGATTGAATTAATTCTACTATTGGTATTATCTATGTCTTTTTGGTTTTGAGCTTTCTTATTGTTTGTATCTTCTAACTGTTTTTGAATTTTATTTAGTTCAGTTTTCCACTGTCCTAATGTTTTTTCCTTTGCATTTACTGTTGTAATTGGTATTAAAAGTAATATAAATAGTAATAAACTATATTTTAATATTTTCTTCATTATATCTTTAAGTACTTCCTTACTGCTCTATAACTACCAAACATACCAACAACAACACCTAATCCTAACAATATTAATGATACCCAGTATATAAATGGTTCTGCTGGAACTAATTTAACAAATGGTGAGAATAATTGTCCATTAAAGTGTTTATATAGTGCTGAGTACCCATATAAAGTTGCAGCGATAGGTATTAATGCTCCTATAAATCCTAGGCAAAATCCTTCAATTACAAATGGTTGCTTAATTGAGAAGTTAGATGCTCCAACAAGTCTCATTATTTCTATTTCTCTTTTTCTTGAGAAGATAGTTATTTTAATTGTATTAGTAATTAAGAATAAGGTTACAAATACTAATGCTATCATTGCAATTATCATTGCTTTTTCTAAAACTTTAAATACTTTAAGAAGGTTTTCTACCATTCCTTGTCCATATCTTACGTCTTTAACTAATCCTAATTCTTTTACTTGCTCTGCGGTTTTTGATATTTTTTCAGTATCTTTAACTTTAACTAGTAACGTATCATATAAGGGATTAGTATCATCTGACCAACTATCTATAATTGCAGAAAGTGATTCAGAAGTATCTTTCATTTCATCTGCTATTTGTGTTTTAGTTTGATGCTCAACAGATTCTACGTTTTTATATGATTCTATGTTTTTCTTTAAATCTTCTATTTGTTCATTTGTTGCACTTGTATCGATAAATGTTACTATCGTAAAGTCTTCTTTGACTAACTTAGTCATATTTTCTACGTTATATGATGCCACAAGTGCTATTCCTACTATTAGTAATGTAATTGTAATACACGAGATAGATGCAATTGATAAACTCAAGTTTCTTCCTACGCTTTTAAATCCATCCCTTATGTTTCTTCCAAGTATTCTAATTGCTTTCATAATGAGTATAACTTCCTTTCTCATAATCTTTTACAAGTTTTCCATTGTCTAATAAAACGACTCTTTTCTTCATCTTATTAACCATTTCTCTATCATGAGTAGCCATTACAACGGTAGTACCTAAATCGTTAATTTTCTCAATTACTTTCATAACTTCTAAACTTGTATCTGGATCTAGGTTACCTGTTGGTTCATCACAAATTAAAAGTTTTGGAGAGTTAACTATTGCACGTGCTATTGCAACACGTTGTTGTTCACCACCTGATAATTGGTTTGGATAACTCTTGGTTTTGGATTTTAAACCAACTAAATCAAGAGCCTTTAATACTTTTCTTTTTACCTCATTAGTTGGAAGACCATATATTTCAAGTGCAAAAGCTACGTTTTCATATACGGTTAGTTTTGGCAATAATTTATAATCTTGAAACACTATTCCAATTTTTCTTCTTAATTTATAAACCTTACTATTTTTTACTTTTGCAACGTTTATACCACCAACATAAATTTCTCCATTAGTTGGTCTTTCTTCACGATATAGCATTTTTATAAGGGTAGATTTACCAGAACCTGATGCCCCTATTACGAATACGAACTCACCTTTTTTTATATCAAGGTTCATATCATACACAGCGTTTACACCATTTTTGTATGTTTTTTCAACATTTCTAAACTTAATAAATTCCATATTACTGCACCTTCCTTTAATTCTTTTTTATTAGATAATACTTGTATTACCCGTGTATATACCAGATGTTTGATATGCATCTGTTACTAATATTACTGCT
This sequence comes from uncultured Bacilli bacterium, assembly GCA_934141615.1. Lineage (GTDB taxonomy): Bacteria > Bacillota_I > Bacilli_A > RF39 > UBA660 > Aphodocola. Next base: position 20,202 of record CAKPCM010000011.1, on the reverse strand, counting down.
TTTGGATCAATTTGTGTTACTCCACTTTTTAGCTCAAAGTAATCGCCAGTTGGAACAACACACATTATTATTTGATCTTTTTTATTTGTATAACCTCCTCTTGTTTCAATTAACGTTATACCTAAATTTAATTCATTTAATAAATAGTCACACACTAAGTCATCTTCGCCCGTTGTAATATAAACAGCTTTGTTACTAGATATTCCAATTACTACTTTATCAACCATAATATTAATTAGATATAATACTATTAATGCATAAAGTACTCTTGTCCATCCGAAGAAGAAACCACCTGCTAAAACAATAAGTCCATCAGTCATTAGCATAGAAGTTCCAATTGAAACTTTAAAATATCTTGCTACTATCTGGTTTAATATATCAGTTCCACCAGTTGTAAATCCACTTTTAAATATAATACCAGATGCAGTACCTACGCACACACCGCCTACTATTGATATTAAAAGTAAATTATCGTTTGAAATATGAATATAATCTCCTATATTTGCCGTAAATTTAACAAATAGTGGAAATAAAACTGAACCTACAACCGAATCTAGGGTTTTTCTTTTTCCTAATAATAACAAACTTAAAATTAGGAAAAATACGTTTAGGATAAGTATCATAACAGAAGGATCTATTATCTTTTGGGTAATTATTGATATACCACTTGCACCACCAAATACTATGTTATTCTTAAAGAAGAATAAATTATATGCTGCTGCATAAATCGCGGTACCAATAATTAGAAATACATATCTTTTAAAAAGATTTGCCTTTTCTATCATCGCTAATACTTTAGAATCTTTTTTACTTCTAATTTTTCTTATTAGTCTCATTTATTTTTTCTCCTTTTAAATTACTTTCTATAAATCCGTCTAAATTGCCATCTAATACCTTATTTACATTAGATGTCTCATAACCCGTTCTATGATCTTTTATCATTGAATATGGATGAAGTACGTAACTTCTTATTTGTGAACCAAATTCTATTCCACTATGGTCACTTTTCATGGAATCAATTTTTTCTTTTCTTGTTTTTAGTTCTATTTGATAAAGCTTACTTTTTAAAACTTTAAGTGCTGTCTCTTTATTTTTTATCTGGCTTCGTTCGTTTTGACAAGTAACTACTATTCCGGTTGGTATATGAGTTACTCTAACAGCAGAATCAGTTGTGTTTACTCCTTGTCCTCCGGCACCACTACTTCTATATACGTCTATTCTAACGTCGGAATCTTTTATTTCTATATCTATATCGTCATCAAATTCCGGTATAACATCAACTGCTGCAAAAGACGTATGGCGCCTGTTATTTGAATCGAACGGAGATAATCTAACCAACCTATGAACTCCTTTTTCGTTTTTTAGGTACCCATAAGCATATGGTCCTTTTACAATATACACAATACTTTTTATTCCGGCTTCTTCTCCTTCTTGCTCATCTATTACTTCATATGAGTAATTTTTTTTACTAAAGTATTTTGTATACATTCTAGAAAGTATCAAGGCCCAGTCACAACTTTCTGTACCACCTGCCCCCGCGTGTATTTCAAAAATAGCTGCATTATTATCGAATTTTCCAGATAAATATGTTAGTGTTTCTTGTTTTTCTAGCTCTGAAACTGTAACTTTATACAGGTTTTCAAATTCCTCTTTCAAAGCAAAATCTAAGGTCTTTTCATCAAACTCTTCAAACTGGCTTAATGCATCTATGTTTTCTTTAAGTTTAACTATGGGATTAATAATTTCTTTTAGCGCACTTACCCTTTTTGTTATCTTTTCAGCCCTTTTGCTATCTTCCCAAATATTTGGATTTGATAGTTCAACATTTAGTTTTTCTATCTCTTTTTGCCTTTCATCCGCCTCAAAGAGACCTCCATATTTGATTAAACTTGCTATTTAATATTTCTATATCTTTATTTGTAATTTCCATATAATCACCTATCGTAATTATAACACGTAATACCCAATATGTAAATTAATAGAAACCAAATTAATTAAATCACAAAAGAGACTAATATAAAATTAATCCCTTTTTCGTTTATAAATATCAGTTTATGTTTATCATAATATATTCCGAATCGCACCCTGTTTTAAATTTAATTTCCCAATCAGATACTCCAGATGTAACAATAAAGTTAGTATTTTTAATCTTTTTAGTACCATAGACCAAATCATTACTATTAACTATTGGCCCAACATAATTTAATGGGAAAAGTTGACCTCCGTGCGTATGACCTGACACTACTAAATCGGCATTACTTTTAGCCTCATTTGCATAATCAGTTGGTTCATGGTCCATTATAATCGTATATTTTAAAACGTCTTGATCATTTATAATATCACTTATTTTTAATCTTGTACTATCTTCAAAATCTCTTCTTCCAACTAGCATTATTTCATTGTTTATTAGCGTTTTTTCATCTTTTAAAACCTTAACATTATTTTTTTCTAACTCTTCTTCTAAATCACTACTATCAAAACCTCTTTTGGATGATTCATAATAACCCTTATCATGATTTCCATGCACAAAATAAATACCATATTTTAGTTTTAATTTTCCTAGATATTCACACGATTTTATCATTTCTTCTTTTGATGTGCCATCATCTACAAAATCACCCGCTATTAACAACATATCAGGATTATTCTTTTTAATTTCTTTTAGCAACTTACTTAACCTAGATGAATCTATTGTTGTTCCCATATGACTATCCGATATTAGTGCTATTTTATACTTATTTTCTAACTTTGAACTAGTAAAATTATAATGCCTTTCTTTTATGCTATACACATTATACACACCAATTATTAGATATATAGATACAAATGTTAAAGTAAAAATACCTGATAAATACACCTTAAAATCTTTTTTTCTTATCTTTTTTATAATATAAAATATTAAATCCATAACTAGCCATACTATTAAATAATGAATTACTGCGATTATTGCGCTAGTTACGTTAAGTAAAAGTGACAATAATACCACGAAAAATAATACGATTATAAAAGAAATTACTTTGCTTTTTATACCAAACTTTTGCACTCTAGTACATATATATACTAACCCTAACAAAAAAACTATAAAACAAACCAGTAATATAATTATCCATTTATACATATTTTACCACCTACTTAAATTATACATTATTTTTCATTATTTAGTAATAATTTCAATATAAAAGGACAGATGATATCTGCCTTAATTCAATTAACATTTATCAGTACATGAATTTACCTTTTGATAAAAACCATCAAATATCTGTTCTTCTTCTTTTTTTATGTCTTTATTTAACCTTGAGTTATAACTTTTTTGGTTTTTAGATATTCCTGAAATAATTTCTTCTGCAACACCCTCTCTTACAAAGATAAAATTCGGAGCAAATATTCTTTTTTCATTTACTTTTACAATATTTCCCGACTCATCAGTTAACGTATAATCATCTAATACATTATCAAAATATTTTAACAGTTTATAATAAGATTTTGTTCCCTTTTGCTTAATTACAGGATTACCATTTTCTAACTCATAAATATCTCTTAACTTTTCATTATGAAAACCATTCCACATGCGTACGTAATATATTTTATAAATATTATTATCACGAGCAGATTTTATAGATTGCTCTATAACACTTCTACACCAAGGACACTCTGGATCTCCAAAATATACAATAAAGGTTTCTTTATTTTCTACTTTTTTTACAATGTCAGAAGCATCCGCATAAATAAATGGATTTTTTTCATTAATAGATAAGTTTCTGTACTTAAAATAATTGTTTTCTTTTCCATTAAAACTTTCATATTCTTCTTTAAATTTTTTGGCATCACTTTTATTTTTCATTTTGATGTTGCACGTTATTAAGGCTATAAATCCTCCTAAAATCAATATTATTAACGTTATTAATAAACATTTCTTTTCCATATATAATCATCCCTTTCAAATTCAATTATATATTTGTAGAAAATGTAAATAAATAACTAAGTAGTTGAATTTACTAAAGCCTAAGTTGAATTGCTAAAATAAAATTTCTTTTCTCATTTAACTTAAAAAAGCACCATTTAGGTGCTTAGATTATTTCGTTTTCAGTATTACTTATACTAGCAAACGTTCTGTTTCTAAGTTCTCTATATAAAGGACTCTTGTTAAATACATCTTCATTTATACCCTTTGATACTACCTTTCCCTTATCAAGAACTATTATTCTATCAGCAATTTGCATCATCTCTGGTTTATGAGTAATCATAATTATCGTATGATCTTGTTTTAAATCTTGAAGCACTTCACCAACTTTAGTTGTTGATATTGGATCTATATTACTAGTTACCTCATCAAATAATAATATTTCTGATTTAGTAAGAATTGCTCTTGCAATAACTAATAATTGTTTTTCTCCTTCAGATAGTAGCCTTTCATCTTCATTAATTATGGTGTTATATCCTTTAGGTAAGCTTTCAATAAAATCATGTATTCCCACTCTTTTACAAGCCTCTATTTGATTCTTATGATTACTATCAATCAAAGATAAATTATCTCTTATGCTCATTTCAAATACAAATGGTTTTTGAAAAACCCCAGAAACATTTGAGGCATAAGTTTTCTTATCATAATTATATATATTTTCATCGTCTATTGTTATACTTCCTGACTTTATTCTATCTAACCTATACAATAAATTAACTATTGTTGTTTTACCTGAACCACTATGTCCAACAATTGTTGTAATTTCATTTGGGTATATTTTAAACGAAACATTATCAAGTATTAGTCTATCTTTTATTTCATAATTTACCTTATTAAATACAACCACACCATTAATATAATCATTTGTAATATCTCCAAAATCAATATTACCATTAGATGTATAATCTAATATATTTTTGACTCTATTTACCCTTATTCCGTAATTACTTAAATCTAAGAGGTAAGTTAGCATAGAATCAGTACAAGTAATAGTTAACTCAAAGTAGCTTATTAATAAAACTAGTTTATCAATAGTCATTTTACCTTCGCATACCAAATATGCTAAAAATATGTATAATAGTATCTTACCAATGTACACAATATATGGCATCTTACAATATCTACTTGTAAGAGCACTTCTTTTTCCCTTATATTCTTGTTTCCATTTTTTTCTTGTTTTATCCAATTTTTTATTTAAACTTGGCATCATGTTCAATGACTTAACCTGTTTTAAATTTACTAACATCTGATTTAAAGTATCTATTACCTTATCCTCATATTTTCTCGTTCCCTCATAATATTTAGATACTTTTTTCGAATTATTATTCATAAGAACAAGATAAAGAAGATCAATTGCAAGTGCTATTAAAGCAACAATTATATTATAAGAACTAAAAATCAAGAAAATTATAATAAGTTCAACAAATCTCATTAATGCTTCTGAAGCCGCATTCATAACATCTACTAAATATCTAACATCATCACTTGTTGTATCAACGATTTTCCCCTTTGATATTTTATTGAATATTGAATCATTATTTGCTACATGTTCAAATAATTTTTTCTGAACTTCTAAGTGATAATAGTTTGCTAAAGCTGTATACGTGTAATAATTCCAATGTAACATGCCAAAATATAATACATAAAAGATTATATATAGTAATACATAATACCAAATTCCATTAAAATTATTTTTAGTTATAACCGCTATAATTCCTGATGTTGCGATTGGTGGTAATAAACTAGATAAGTTGTACAAACAACAACTAACAAACATTTGAATAACTATAATAAATTTATCATTAGCTATTTTCATTAAGGTTTTGACGGTATCAAAATATCTTCTCATATCATTACTACTTTATATCTTTTTCATATTCGATGTCTGTTACATCGTATTTTTGTTTATTAGATATATAATTTAATAATTTTTGTGAACCCCAACCTATTAATGCTAATATAAAGAAATATAATATACCAAACACTGTGAATTCTGGTTTTGACTTTTGGAATAATCCCAATATAGCCGCTCCAGCACTCATAGAAGTAACAATAGTTAAACTATTTACTGATTTACTTGTAACATCGGATTTTATGGCTTCAAATTGCTTTTGAGCAGCACTTACATAATTTTGCGTCATTCCCCATAAATACTGAATATATTGAAGAGTATCTTTAAGAGTTTCGTATCTATAACCTGATATCTCTAAAAATTCTGATAATTCTTCATCGCTTTTAGCAATTTTTTCTCTAGTTGGAAGATACGTACTCATTTGTTTTATTCTTCCATCAATTAGGTTTATTGTTTTTGCATAAGCCTCAAGTTTTGTATTGAATTTAACTATATCGGCCCCTTTAACTTTAGCGTGTGCTTTTACATCATCAATTTTTTCCCAAATAATTCTATGAATATTTAAATATCTGTGTAATTGGCCTTTAAATTCACGAATAAATATTTGTTCTTCAATATATCTTTCGATTTTTTCATTTGATTGTGATTTATTGTTTATAAAATAATATTTGTCACCACGAATAACATTATATTTGTCATTTTTAAATTCAAAGTATTTTTGTTTTTCCGTTTTAACAAGAAGATCTTGTATTTGTTCATTAGTAGCTTTATCACAAACGATAAAATAAGGATAAACGCTCTTTATGCCTGCCAATTCTTTAGGAACTGGAGCACCCAAACTAAATAAGTAATTTAAAGCAGGCGACAAACTATTTTCATAATAATCTTGTACTTTATCAATATCTGAAAATAAAGTATCTTCGGTTATGTTTTTATTGTTTAAAATAATCAAGCCATCTTCAAATATTTTAACGGTTATTCCAACTCCAGTAGAAAAAGAAATAAATTCTTCTCCAGATACACCATATTCAATGTTACCTATTTTAAGATTTTTTCTATGGTCACTTAATTTTTTAGGATCTAATTTTAACTCTGATTTACAATCTCTTAGAAAATCATAAATTTCAGATAATTGTAGCATAGTTCTTTGAAACCAACCACCTATATAAATATTGCTAATTTTCATTACTTACACCTTCCTAATCTATATATCTTTAGTAAAGAATTTAGCATCCATAACTTCAAAATCATAACTATGATAAAGTCCATGGGCTGCTTCTCTAAAGTTCTTCGACCACAATTCAACGCACTTACAATCATGTGATTTAGCAATTTTAAAACACTCATCTAACATTTTTGTACCAATGTGTTCACGCCTTAATTCTGGCTTTACACAAACATGGTTCAAAATTGCATAAGTATTCATATCCTCATAAATTGTTGGAATAACATTAATTTTTGCATGTGCAATAATTTCGTTATTTGCAACACCTATAAGGTAGATTTGATTTTTATCAGATTCATTTTCTTTAAAAATCCTTTTAGCATAATCTAAATTGGTATTTTCATTAAAACACCTATTACATAATTTTATAATTCCATCAACATCATCATAATTTGCAATTCTAAATTCTACGTTCATTAAATAATACCTCCATATTTTTTCTAGAAATTTTCATACAGCAATTACTTGTTTACTATACTAGTTTTTCCTATGTTCATAATATCAAATACCCCCCCCCCGTCAAGATTTTTAATCTGTTGTGGAAAATAAACGTCAAATTTGTGTAAACATTCAATGTGTAGTGATAAACTTAAAGTAGGCACAAGAAATAGCATATAGACAATTGTATATTTATTGGGGCTCAAACAACAAGGCACTATGTTTTTATGACTACTTATCATTGAATAATTTTTAATATTTTTATATGAATTACCCTTATAAACTAAAAAAGAATGTTAACAATATTTTTTTGCTAACATTCTTTTTTTATAAACTTTAAAAAGCTGATTAATTTTGAATAATTAAATTTGTTTGTTATATCTATATAGCTTTTTAACAATTGGAGAATAATTAGTTTTTGATAAATCCACAGAATTTTTTTTAGCAATATATTTAGTTAAATACATACTTTGAATTAACATGTGATAGTCATCTAAAATTTGATCTTTAAATCTCGAATCTATTATAACTATTAAAGAATAATATTTTTTTAATTCTTCTAATATCATTTTATCAAATTCGGTATTCTTATTATAATAAATGGCTGTTCCACTATAATTATAGCCAAGATTACTTCTACCATGACAAAAAGAATACTTATCATGAACTATTGGTATTCCTATGCCTGATTCAACCATTGTTGATTCTAAGTATTTAGATGCCACACTTGTATCATAACCACTATATATTTCATAGATATTGTTTGATAAATCAAAATCAAATGATGGTTCTTTAATACAATCCAAAAGTAAATCATCATCTCCGTTTAAATAATAATTTAACAATATACTAATCGGAATTAGTGTTGCTCCAAGTGAAATAAAACTATTTTCTTTTGGAATATTAGTATTATATTTTAAATAAGTTACATCACTATCATTAAAAGAATTGTTGGATAATAAATATTTTTTTAACTGATTTTTAAAAGATAATTCAACTCCGTAGTTATTTCCGCTATAACTACACGATATAACATTTTTAAATGCTTTATTATTTTGATATAAGAAATCTCTTGGCTCACAGTTTATTGAAACTATATTGTTTTTAACATTTATAACTTTTGCTCCAAATTGACTAACTACATTTGAACCTCCAACACCACTAAGTAAAGTTGGTTCACAAAGTTTTGATAATTCACTGTTAATATAATCTAAATCTGTATTATATAATGCATCTGATACTCTATCTTTTAAAAGAGCAAAATTAAAAACCATAGTTTGATAATATTTTTTAAATTGATTATAATCTATTGTGGAAATTTTATCATTATGCTCACTAATACTACAGCAATAACAATCAGCATTATCATAAATTTCATATATTTTATCATTATATTTTAATAGATAACAAAATGTATTTTTATTTATAATACCTGTTTTAATACTATATTTGTTTAATTCATCAAATAATATTTTTAAATCATCTATAAATTTTTCATCCTTTCTACTTAAAACTCCTTTGACTGAATGTTTAAAGTAGCAATCATCAAATTCATCATATTTTTCCATAAAGTTTGATAACCATATTATATATTCATCATTTAGAATATTCATTATAAATTCTTTATTTTCCATATAAAAATCTCCTTTCAAGTTAAGTATAGCTTGAAAGGAGGTAATATTTCGTCTACTCAAATTTTTCATCTAATAATTCACACTTTATTATTCTTTTTAATTCAAAATGTCTAATATCTTGTCTCATTTCACAAAATGCCGCGCAGTACCAACCATTTTGAAACAAAAACATTTCAGCAGGATCTATAATTCTTTTGGTTTCACCCTTACCATATGAATAATACAATATCTTAACTCTTCTTTTCTCTTTTATGGCTCTTGTTAATAAATTGTATTTTTTTACGGTTTCTTCTTTTAAATTTAACTCTTTTTCTTCTTGTTTACTTCCTATATAAATACCTTTAATTTTATCTTGAAGTATAATTAATTCTTCTTTTGTTTTCTTATCTTTTTCATTTGATATATATTTATCTAATAATTTTGCATCTTTTAATTTAAATTTTCTAATTGGCATGCGAACTGATTGATTTAATACATATCCTCCATATGGCCCCATAATTGTATCTATATAAATTCCTGCTTTTTCTAAGTCTTCTTTATAAACTCTAATCATTCTTTCTGAGACTTCAAGTTTATTAGAAAGTTCATTAATACTATATTTCTTTCCTGTTTGTAACAATTCTAGCATTGTTATAACATTAGATACTTTTGACATAAAAACACCTTCCATTAAAATTAATAAAATAGTTATCTATTTCGAAGAAAAGTTTATTAACAAACTTTCTTGTTCCACCTTGTGGAGCAATTTAAAACCTATATAGAAATAAATTTCCTCTTTTTTGTTACATGTACTTGTGCCATAATTTCTCTTTCTAAAAATCTTTAGAAAAAAGAATAAAAACTAGCTTGAACGCTAATTTCTATTAATGTGCACAAATTTTTTCCTTTTTTTGGCTGCTGTCAAACTCACAACCCCTTATAAAACAAGCTATTTACCACAGCATTGTTTGTATTTCTTTCCGCTGCCACAAGGGCATGGATCATTACGTCCTATTTTCTTACCCTTTTTAATAGTCTTTTTTACTCCCTGGTCTTTTGCTTCGTTAGTACTTCCCTTAACTTGCTTTGCTTGTAGGTTTTGTCTTATTTCAGCTTTTAATAAATACAAAGTAGTATCTTTACAAATATTATCTAACATTTTATCAAATAATTCAAATCCTTCTCTTATATAAGCTTGAAGAGGATCCTCATTAGCATAACCCCTTAATGAAACACCTTCTCTTAAGTGGTCCATAGTATTAATATGTTCCATCCAGTAATTATCAATAACTTGTAAACTTATAGCTTTTTCAAAGTCTTTTCTTATTTCATCAGGTAATTCTTTTATTTTTTCTTCATATTCTTTTAATACCTTACTTTGTATAACATCAATTATGTCATTTATTTCTTTGTTTAATATTTCAGATAATTTTAAGTTAGAATTATTAAGTAAGTTTTCATTTACATATTCAACGATTTCATTACAGTCAGCCTCTAAAATTACACCATGTTCATTAGTATGTCTTCTTACTAGCAATTCAATAAGTTCTTTCATTGTATTAATAACATAGTTGTGAACATCTTCATTGTCTAGTATTTCATTTCTTCTAGCATACATTATTTCACGATGTTTACCCATTACATCATCATATTGTAACAAATGTTTACGTGCATCAAAGTTATTTCCTTCAACTCTTTTTTGTGCGGTTTCAACTGATCTTGTAATAGTTCTACTACGCATATTTCTTTCACTATCTAAACCAGCCATTTCTAGGATAGACTTAAATCTATCAGTACCAAACCTTACCATTAATTCATCTTCGAATGATACGAAAAATTGGCTATAACCTGGATCTCCTTGACGACCAGAACGTCCTCTTAACTGATTATCTATACGTCTTGACTCGTGTCTTTCAGTACCTATTACGCATAATCCGCCTAGCTCTTTAACACCTTCTCCAAGCTTTATATCAGTACCACGTCCTGCCATATTAGTTGCAATAGTAACAGAACCCTTCTCACCTGCTTTTGCAATTATTTCTGCTTCTCTTGCATGGTTTTTAGCATTTAATATTTCATGCTTTATATGAGCTTTCTTTAGCATACTGCTTAATAATTCATTGGTTTCTATGGCAATTGTACCAACTAATACTGGTTGTCCTTTTTCGTGTCTTCTCTTAATTTCGGCGATTATTGCTTTATATTTTTCTTCTTTTGTTGAATAAATTAAGTCAGCTGCATCAACTCTTATTACTGGTAAGTTAGTTGGAATTTCAATTACATACATATTGTATATGTTTCTAAACTCTTCTTCCTCTGTTTTAGCAGTACCTGTCATACCAGATAGCTTTTCATACATTCTAAAGTAATTTTGGAATGTAATGGTAGCAAGTGTCTTTGTTTCTTCTTCTATTTCTACGTTTTCTTTAGCTTCAATTGCTTGATGAAGCCCGTCAGAAAATGCTCTACCTGGCATAAGTCTTCCGGTAAATTGGTCAACAATTACAACTTTACCTTCTTGAACAACGTAATCAACATCATTATGCATTGTATAGTTTGCTTTTAATGCTTGATTAACGTGGTGAACCAATGCAGAATGTTCAATATCATAAAGGTTTGCTATTCTAAAGTATTTTTCTCCTTTAGATGTTCCTTGGTCTGTTAAGGTTATATCCTTTGTTTTTTCATCTATTGTATAATCTTCATTTTCTCTTAACGTTTTAACAAATCTATCAGCATCCTTATAAAGATTAGCTGATTTCATAACACCACCAGATATTATAAGTGGAGTTCTAGCCTCATCAATTAATACAGAGTCAACCTCATCTATAATTGCAAAATGAAGTGGTCTTTGAACTCTATCTTCAGCGTTAACAACCATGTTGTCTCTTAGATAGTCAAAACCTAATTCGTTATTTGTTGAATATAAAATATCACAATTATAAGCTTCTTTTTTCTCCTTAGGTGACATTTCTCTTAAGTTAACAGCAACAGTTAATCCTAAAAATCTATATATTTGGCCCATCCACTCAGCATCACGAGTTGCTAAATATTCGTTAACCGTTACTACGTGAACACCTTTTTCAGTTAATGCATTTAAGTATGCTGGCATAACGCAAGTTAAAGTTTTACCTTCACCAGTTTTCATTTCCGCAATATTACCAAAATGAATTGCAAGAGCTCCTAAAACCTGTACATAAAATGGCTTTTCACCAATTACACGATAAGCTGCTTCTCTAGCTACTGCAAAAGCATCTGGTAATATATCATCTACCGTTTCACCATCTTTTAATCTTTTCTTTAGCTTATTAGTACATCCTTGAAGTTGTTTATCAGTCATCTTTTTATATTTATCATCTAATTCAAATATTTCATCTGCAATTAATCTAAACTTCTTTAATTCTTTATATTCATGATCAAAAATTTTCTTTAAAAATCCTAACATATGTTCAAATCATCTCCTTAAGAATTATTGTAACAAAAAAAAGAAAATAATTAAAGATATTTAACTATTTTCCTTTAAGTTTATTACTAATTTGTTTCAATAATTCCGTAATTTCCATCTTTTCTTTGATATAGAACACAAACATTGTTAGTTTCAGCATTTTTAAATACAAAGAATGAATGTCCTAACATTTCCATTTGCATTATAGCCTCTTCTTCATCCATTGGTTTCATATCTACTTTCTTTCTTTTTAAAACCTTTGAATCATCCTCTTCAAACTTGTCTTCTAAATCAATTTCAAAGTTTTGAATTACGTTTTTCTTGTTTTTAGAATTGATCTTTGTCTTATGTTTTCTTATTTGCCTTTCTAGCTTATCAACGGTTAAATCAATAGCTGCATACAAATCTGAATGTGCCTCTTCGCTTCTTAACGTATAATGCATAGCTGGTACTGTTATCTCAATTTTTTGTTCTTTTCCGCGAACCTTAATTACCACGCTTGCAGTTATGTTATCAGCGTTTTCAAAGTACTTATCAAGCTTTCCAATCTTATCTTCTATATAAGATCTTATTGCTTCGGTTACTTCTACTTTTTCACCACGAATGTTGTACTTCATATTATCAATCCTCCTACACTTAAATTATATCACAATACAAAAACAAATGCTACTATCTAACAGTAGCATTTGATACTTCTTTGACATTGATAGCTTGTAATCCCTTTTCAGTCTCTAATAATTCATACTCTACCATTTGTCCTTCAGATAGTGATTTATAACCATCTTGTTTGATTGCAGAATAATGAACAAAGATATCTTCATCATGTTCGCCTTCGATAAAGCCGTATCCTTTTTCATTATTGAACCACTTTATCTTACCCAATCTCGTCATACGTACACCTCACTTCCCTTATTGCTTACAATACTAATATACCGCATGTAAACACCTGATTTCAACCATTTGCGTTCATCAAATTTCGACAAATTTCGCAAACGACTATTTAATAATACAAAATTATTCGTCAAAAGGATGAAAACAAAGCTAAATGGTATTTTTTTTAAGTTAAAAGGTAAAAAATGTTTGTTTTAGCTAATAAATAAATCATTTTTAACTTATTTATTTGTGATTTAAAACTAATAAAATATCATTTCAGTTTAAGTATACTAAAATTAAATCATAAATTAGATAAACGAGGTGAAGTATGAAAAAACGTTTACTAAATTCTATTAGAATTGCAATAAAAAAACAATATCCTAATTATTCTGAAGATAAAATAGATGAAGTTATGTATGGAATAGAAGGTATATATCTAACAATAACTAAAACAATAGTAATATTTGCTTTAGCTTTTATATTAAAAATCGCTAAAGAATTACTATTATTACTTATATCATTTAACATTATCAGGATGTTTGCATTTGGAATGCATGCTAACAAATCCTGGATATGCTTAGTATTTTCAAGTATATTGTTTCTAGGAGGAGCATTTCTTTCTAAATATATAGTGCTAGACAAAGTAGTTTTATATTTACTTTATTTAATAGCTTTTATATTAGTAACAATCTATGCTCCAGCAGATACGGTAAAAAGACCATTAATCAAAAAGAAAAAAAGAATTAGATTTAAAATTCTTTCGGTAATAGTTGTAATAGGATATTTCATAGTAACATTATTAATAACAAGTAATTTAATCATAAACGTATTAATATTTGGACTTATTATAGAATGTCTATTAATATCTCCACTTACTTATAAAGCATTTAAAATGCCATATAGGAATTATAAAAATTATGGTTTAAACACTAAGTAATTAGTGATTAAATAATCTAGTAAAGGAGGATATAGTGATGAAAGCAGCAGTTATTTCAGTATTAACAGCATTAGGAGCAGCTATAGCAGCAACAGCATCAGCAGGATGTGTTCTTATATTCATTGATGAACCTTCTATGCCAAAAACAATGATAGAAAGATAATTTTATAGCAAGAAAAAAATCAGGAAATCCTGATTTTTATTTTTTTATATATAAACTTGATACAAAATAGTTATCTTCCAGATTATGACTAATATCAAATACCTTGTTCTCATTTATTATATCTTTAACTAATCTTAATCCATATCCATGGCCCTTACCTTTTGAAGTATAACCAGTACCAACCTTTTCTATATCAACTTTGCCATTATAAGTATTATAAATTTTAAAAACTATATTTTTCTTATCTTTTATAACGGATATATTTATTTTCTTTGTTTTACTTTTCTTACTTGCATCTATTGCATTATCTAATAAAACGCCTAATATTTTAGTTATGTTCTTGTAATTATTAGTACTTAATGTTTTAAGTTTTGTTTTAACACCCTTTTCAACATTTATAGTATAATTAATATTCTCATCTTCCATAATAGATAATTTATAATACAATAGTCCTTTAATACCACCATCAGGAAAATTGTTAAGTTGACTAATTAAATAACTACTACCAGCCTTATTAGAATCTTCAACTATTTCATCAATATATTCTATTATTTTATCCGAATGCATCTGAGCATATCCTCTTATTACCATAAGTTGATTTTTAAATTCGTGGTTTGTTTTACCCTGAGCAGTAATAATTTTCTCATACTTTATAACATAATTAAGCATCTGCTTATTTTCCTCTTTTAATTGTTCATATTTAGATTCGTTTTTTAAAATGATAAATATGACTCCTATCAAGCTAAACATAAATAAAATATTTATATAATAATTAGACATCATGAGGAACTCAAACCCATTTTTTAATATTATTAAATATATAACAATTAATATAACGTAAAAATAATTTATTAGTTTCTTATTTTTATCAAATAGTTCTATAATTTTGAAAATAACATTTTTTACAAAGGGAAAACTTATGATTATAACTGAAAACAATGATATTAAAATATTTGTTAATAAATTATAATACATATTGTTTACAATCATCTTAGAATTCAAACCACACAAAACTAACAACAATGAAATGATAATTTCAGAAAATGATAGTAATACCACTGAATTAAATGTATATATTATTATCTTTCTGTCGTTTATATTTAAAATAAAATACAAAATTGATGTAGAAATAAATATACATAGTACAAATCTAAATTGATTTTTAATATATATAAAACTCAAAATACAATATATCCACATAAGTATTAAAAATAAAACTTTTTTAATACTACTAACATTTTTCTTTTGTATAAATATAATTGTAGTTATAGCAAAACTTTGAAAAAACAAAGATATAATAATTAAAATAATTTTTTCTACACTCATAAGATCTCCCTCAATTTCTTTTTATAATTTCTAGATAAATAATCTATACTTGAATCATTATTTAAATAAATAATGTTGTTTTTAAAATCAACGCTTTCTATTTTATCCATATTAACAAAACAAGCTCTGTGAGTCTGTACAAATCTAAAATCGAGCTTATTTGCAATACTAGAAAGCGTCTCCCTTATTGCATATTCATCTTCGATGGTAACAACTACCGTTTTTTCTGTTGCATTATCACGGTATACATACAATATATTCTTTAACTTTACGTGGTGGTGTTCCTTATGATGCTTAAAACTAAGTACCTTTTGAGTATTAATCTTATCAACAAACATCTTGATATTTTCTTTTAAACGTTCTTCATAGTTATCAAACTTTGATACAAAATCTAGGATTAATAGTTTTTGCTTTAATATGCTTAACTCTAATTCATCGTGTGATGTTAGTATCATAATAATGCTATCCCAGTCTACTTTTCTAACCTCTTTTGCTATTTCAAGTCCTGATTTACCAGGCATTTCTAAATCTAATATATAAATTTTAAAATCTTTTGGTTCATTTATTAGATTTTTAAGTTTCATATTATACTTATCAAAAGAGTGAATTTCATAATCAAAGTCATATGGCATAACAATCTTAGAAATCATTGCTTCATTAAGTTTTCTAATATGCTCGTTGTCATCGCAAAGTATAAAGTTTACCATCTAGCACTCACCCGATTATAATTATATCACGTATATTTTTAGTTGTAAATTAATGGTAATAAAAAAATTATACATTTAAAAAAGAAATTCAAATCATGAATTTCTTTTAAACAAGATTATCTAGTATAATTCCGGTTCCTTCTGCAACACAAGTTAAAGGACTTTCTGCAACCTTAGTTGGTACTTTTATTTCCTTTTCAATTAATTTATCCAAGCCATCTAATAAGGCTCCACCACCGGTTAAAACAATTCCTTTATCTATTATATCAGCGGCAAGTTCAGGTTCTATTTTCTCTAATACTAGTTTAGCAGCATGCACTATCATTTCAGCACTATCTTTTATAGCTTCTTTAATTTCATTTGAAGTTACCGTTATTGTCTTTGGAAGACCAGTTAATAAATCTCGTCCTCTTACTTCCATCTTTTTTTCCTTTTCTTTAGATGATACTGTTCCTATTTTTATTTTTACTTGTTCTGCAGTTACTTCACCAATTAATAACTTATATTTGTTTTTGATATATTTAATTATATCAGTATCAAACGTATTACCAGCAAGTTTTATAGATTCACTATAAACTATTCCATTTAAAGATAAAACTGCTATATCAGTTGTCCCTCCACCAATATCTATTACCATATTACCACTTGGCATATCAATTGAAAGACCTGCACCAACTGCCGCTACTTTAGGTTCTTCTTCTACATATACCTTTTTCGCTCCAGTTCTTTCAGCAACTTCTCTAATTGCGTTTTTTTCAACTTGAGTTATGTTAGATGGACAACATATAAGAATCCTTGGTTTTGAAAAAATGGTCTTTCCTTTTATCTTTTTAATAAAATAATCAAGCATTATTTCCGTTTTATCAAAATCAGCGATTACCCCATCTTTTAAAGGCTTAACTGCGATAACACTTCCGGGAGTTCTTCCGAGCATTTCATGAGCTTTTTCACCTATTGCTAAAACTTTTCCAGTATCTTTATCCATTGCAACAACACTTGGTTCAGATAGAACTATACCCTCACCCTTAACGTATATCAAAATATTGGCCGTACCTAAATCAATTCCTATATCTTTATTTTTCATTTTATTCCTTAGCATATTTTAGCTTAGTTGAAACACCACCTCTTATATGCTTTGTTAAAAAGTGATAATTTAAAATATCACTTACTTTTGCATATAATGATTTATCAATTTTCTTTAATTTATTATGTAAATCATCATGGATGGTACTTTTACTTTTGTTAAAGTATTTAGCCGTTTGTCTAATTGTATTTTTTGTATTAATTATATAATTTGCTTCGTTAATTACTCTACTTTTTATGTCCAAGTAATCATCTCCTTTATAAATTATATAATTATTTAAAACACAATATTAATTACTTTCTAAATCTTTTATAGATTTATCAAAATATTTTTCTGGATTGATTACTGAGCCATTTTTGTAAATTTCAAAATGTAAGCCATTTGCTATATCATTATTTAAAGAGCAGTTACCACTTTTACCAATTATTTGTCCTTGAGATACTGTATCACCTTTTTTAACAGCAACTTCTCCTAGTGATTGATAAAGTACAATTAACTCCGTTGAGTTTCTTACTTCAACAGTTTTACCAAGCAAAGTATCATCTGATACGTTAGTTACCGTGCCTGATATACTTGCTAGAACATCAAACGTTTCATCTGCTTTATATGTTACACCAGAGTTTTGCATATATATTCCCTCATGATATATAATTGCGTTTTTTTGTTCTTCTTCTGATGCGTCTTGTTCATAAAAAGCTTTATAAACACTTACCTTTTCGCTTGAGTATGGTCTTTTTATTTTTTCATCTTGGTTTACTACTGGATAATAGTTATCAAATATGTAGTCATTTACGTAAGTAAAATTATCATTTTGTTTTGATACTGTTTTTGTTTTATTATTGATTAACGTACTTATTCCAATAGAACATACTAGTAAAACAACTAATAATAAGGATATTTTTACAAATGGTTTTAGTTTTCTTTTTTTCATTATTATCACCTCTCATTTTAAGTTTTTACCAAATGAGAGAAATTATACATTAATTTATTTTTTTTATTTCACAATTTTTATAATAATGAGTTAATATTTCTTTATAATTAGATCCTTCTTTTGCCATTCCGTTAGCGCCGTATTGACTCATTCCAACACCATGTCCATATCCATTTACGTCAAATATAACTTTATCGTCTGTTATTTTTATTTTAAAACTAGTTGATTTTAAGCCAAAAACACTTCTTATTTTAGTTCCTAAAAAAGTTTTGCCATTTACTTTTATACTTTTTACCCTGTTTGATTCTGTCCTTTTTATATCGGTTATATCTATATTATCTTTATCACTAAATCCTAAATTAAATAAAAATTCGCTTTTAGAAACTTCCTTTGTACTTGAAAATACAGGAGATTCCGTCTCATCCCACTTTGATGAAACACTTACTAAATAAGGCATATCACTAGAAAATACGTCTTTACTATTTTCTGTATAGCCATTACTTGTTGAAAAAAACACGGCATCTATTAAATTGTTGTTATATAAAATTACTTCTCCTTTAGTAGAATTTACTGCTTCTTTAATTTTTTTTAAATAAGCATCATAATTATTTTGCCACTTTTCTTTCATTTCATCATAATTTATATATACCTGATTACTAACCGAGTCTAAAACATCATAGTCTTCTTTTTTTACTTCTGTTTTTTTTAGTGCATACGTTCTTGATGCAACTGCCTGAGACTTTAGTGCCTCAATATTAAATGAAGCAGGCATTTCGCCCGCTACTACACCAGTTACATATTCTTCAAGTGGAACTTCAACTACTTCATTTGTCTTTGTTCTTTTTACTCTTACCGTCTTATTGCTTATACTACCATACTTTATTTTATAAATTATCTTTTCTTTATCATTTATACCTACTATTAAAAGAGGTATTAAAATAATAATCAAAGTAAAAAAAATTATCTTTTTGAACATTTTTCCTCCTTAATAAAGGCTTGCAATGGTATTTGAAATATCTACAAAAAAGTTAACCAGTAAATAAGATAAACAAATTGATATTGCTATATAAAATGAATGTATTTGCATAATACTATTCTTCTTAAAAATCTTATCTAAATTAGTAGATGTTATTATCCATATACTAAACGGAATAAAGATGCAATATAAAACTAGTTTAATACTCATTTGTATCCTCATATTTTGTTATTTGATCAACTCTAGACTTATAAGCTGGATCACTTAAATTTTCCTTAGCATTTAAAAATGCATCTACTATTTTAGTATTATTTTCAAAATCACTTTCACCTGATATTGCAATTATATTTACAAAGTCGTTTTCTTTAGCGTGAATTGCTTCTTTTACGGTATTAATCTTTCCACATCTAACACCTTTTACCTTATTACACGCAACTGATATACCAACCGCACTACCACATATTGCAATGCCATATTCAACTGTTTTATTTGAAACATTTTCACCTAAAATAAAACCATACCTTGTATAATCAGTTCTATCCTTGCTATATGTTCCATAATCAATTACATCATAACCCTTTTCTATTAAATATTTTGTCATTTTTTCTTTGGTTTCAAATCCTCTATGATCACTTGCTATACCTATTTTCATAAATATATCCCTCCATAAC
>CAKPCM010000010.1 GCA_934141615.1 uncultured Bacilli bacterium | reverse complement strand
GATATGAGAGGACCAAATAGTTTGGGTAGTTATGCTTTCCACTTTTTATTTTTTAAAAATAGAAAGTGAGGTGATAATTATGAAGAAAGAAAATAAATTTCTTAAGATAATTATTATTCTTTTGATTTTTCTATTAGTATTACTAATACTTAAAATATAAAAGAAACAGCATATGCCCAAATTAGTAAATAATTGGTGGGTATGCTGTTTCCATAAACTTACTATGGAAAGCTAACTAACCTTTATTGTTAGGTTCTTTCACTAATTAAATTATACAAAATAAATCTTTTTATGTAAAGATTATTACGTAAATTGTTTGTTTTGGATAATTACTTTGGTGGGGAGATGATTAAAATAGGAAAAGAGATGGTTGTACAAAAGTCAGTTAATGATTGTGGAATTGCTTGTCTTTTATATGTTTTAAAATATTTTGGTAAAAGCATAACATATAAAAGTCTAGAAGAAAAAATAATTAAGGAAAAAGATGGTATTAGTGCTTATGAAATTATTAAAGTATCAAAAGAGTTTGGTATTTCATCTTGTGGGTATAAAAATTTAAAGATCAATAAAAAAATTACTTTCCCTTTAATTGCACATACGATTAATAATAACGTCCAACACTTTGTAGTAGTTTTAAAAGTAAGTAATAATAATGTCTACATAATGGATCCTTCATATGGATTTATAACCAAACAAAAAGATGAGTTTAATAGATCATATACGGGTGTGGCAATTTTATTTAAAAATTATAATCCATCTTTACTAAATAATGTTATTAATAGAAGAAGCATTCTTTTAATAACAATATTAATTTTACTTTTTACTTTCCTTAGTTTATTTTACTCTTATCTATTGTCATATTTAGTAGAAAGCATCAGTACTAAAAACAACTTATTTATTTTATTTTTATCTTTTATATTGTTAGGTATTATAAAAGAAATATTTTCTTACGCTAAGGATTTAAGTTTATTAAAATGTCAAATAAAAACTGATAAAACGCTTACATTACCATTCTTAAAAAAACTATTTAATCTCCCTTACTTGTTTTATCATGATAGGCCAGTTGGAGAATTAATATCAAAGGTAAATGATTTATCTTATGTAAAAGAGGCTTTATTATCCATAGTAGAAGTATTATTTGTAAACCTAGTTATAATTTTAATATCCTTTATATTTTTACTATTTTTAAACGTTCATACATTCTGCTTTAACCTTGTTTTAAGTTTAATACTAATATTATATAATATGCGTTTTTGGAAAAAAAACTCATATAAAAACTATGATTTACAAATGAAAAATGAATATTTAAGTGCTCGCATTTCTAAAACAATAGAAAATATTTATGATATTAAAAATTTAAGAAAGGAATCATATGTCTCTAATAAAATTACTAATTTATATAATGATTTATTAGCGTGCTACAAAGATATAAAGAGCAAATGTGTAAAAAAAGACTTCATTAATAAATTACTTATTTTAATTGGCATATCTATATCACTTCTTATATCCATATTGGATAAAAATAATGTAAAAGACACACTTTTTATAACCTACGTTTTATCTTTTATATATGATTCAAATCAGAATATATGCACTCTTTTTTTCTTACATTCTAACTATAAAGCATCTAGCGTAAGGATAAGTGAATTATATAAAATAAAAGAAATAGATTATGGGGATAAGATAATGGTTAACGATGTAGAATTTAATAATTTTTATTATAAATATAAAGATAAAATTATTTTAAACGATATTCATTTTAGGTTATCCATGGGGGATTTTGTTTTGATAAAAGGTCCAACTGGTAGTGGTAAAACAACTCTATTTAAAGCATTAACAAAGAAAATACGTTTTGATGAAAGGACGATACTTATAAACGGAAAAAATATCAGTAAATATAGCTTTGATACTTTAAGAAGAAGCATTATATACGTGGAACAAGACATAAAACTATTTAATGATACTATTTTAGAAAACATAACTCTTGGATGTAAACTTAATCTAAGACGTAATTTTAAGATGGTATTAGAAAAAGAATTTAAAAAGAAAGGCATTGATTACAACATTTACGTTGATAGTGCAAATTCTAATTTATCAGGTGGAGAGATAGCCTTAATTAAAATAGCACAAGTATTAAATAATGATTTTGATATGGTTATTTTCGATGAAACGACAAGTAGCCTAGATACCCGCTTAGAAAAAATGATACTTAATGCTATAAAAAAAGACTATAAAGATAAGATAGTGGTGTTTATAAGTCACAGAAATTACAATACGTATTTATTTAACAAGATAATAAAAATAAAAGATAAAAAAGAAAGGATGATATATGATAAAACTAAAACAAAGAGAATTAAAAAAATTAAAGGCAGGCGCTTTAAGTGGTTGGGCAATCGCTGGTATTATAGCAGGCGTAACTTTTGTCGTAGGAATATTTGACGGAATTGCAAGACCATTTAAGTGTAGGTAGGAGGGATGATATTTTGAAAAAATTAAATATAGGTGAATTAAAAAAAATAAAAGCAGGTGCTACTTTTAGTGCATCATTAATCAATGCGTTAGTTAGAGGTGTAAATTCATTTTTAGATGTAGGTAGATATTTTGGAAGCAGCATAAGAAGATTTATTGGAGGCAACTCATGTCCACTAAAATAAAAAAGGTATCTAAAATATTACTTATAATATGCCTTTTACCACTTGTTTTAACATGCATAAGTTACTCTTTAGAATTTTTAATGCAACTCGGAAGAATAATTGGTACATTAATCAGAATAATAATGAATTTAGAGTAAATATGGCATAATTTTTGCAAAAACTGTCCTTTTTTGTTACAAAAGGTGAAAAAATCATTGTAATAACTTTTTTAAGGTGTTATAATTACTATTAGAAAAAAAGGAGAGGGGGGAAAGAAAAATGATAACTGTTCAAGTTAAAAACGGAAACGTTGATGGAGCGTTAAAGAAATTCAAGCAAAGAGTAGCTAAAAGCGGTCTCCCTTCAGAAGTAAAAAAGAAACAAGCTTTTGATAAACCAGGAGTTCAAAGAAGAAACGCTAAGAAAGAAGCTATCAAAAATAGCCGTAAGGCAGCAAGACGTGAAAGACGCGATTCTTAATTTTTCTTTACTCGGTATTTAGAAAAGACTTACTATGACTTCATAGTAAGCCTTTTTTTGCATACAATTATGTAGGTGATGTGCATTTGAAATTGAAAAAGATAATAGATGATTATGTAGAATGTAATAACTTTGAAATAAAGATAATAGATAGAAAAGTAAAAATATATTATTATGATAATATAGAACGTTTTACATCAAATTTAATAGAGGTATCAAGTAAAAATGACAGGTTTATTATAAAGGGTAAAAACCTTGTTATAGAAACTATGTTTGTAGAATATATGGTAATATCTGGTGACATAAAAATGATAGAGCTAGGATATCATAATGAATAGTTATGTAAATATAAGTATTGTTGGCAAGAATCCTAAACTATTTATTAAAAGATATGTCTTAAACCAGATTCCGTTTGAAGATTTTAAAGAAGTTAGTCATAAGCACGTTACGATAAAAATATCCTATGATGATTATTTAGATCTCTTATCTAAAAATAAAACGTATGAAATATATATAAATCGTAAGTATGGAATAGTTAAATATACGTCTTATATTAAAGAAAACTATACTTTTGTTATATCACTTATTATAGGATTCTTATTTTTACTTTTAATAAGTAACACAATATTTGAAATAGATGTTGTTCATAGTAATAGTAATCTGAGAAATTTAATTTATGATGAATTAAAGGGTAATAATATCTCTTGCTTTCGTTTTGTACCATCATTTAAAAAAAGAAAGAAAATAATTAATAAAATAGTTAATGATAACAAAGATAAAATAGAGTGGCTTGAAATAGAAAGATATGGTAGTAAACTTACTGTAAAGGTAACTGAACGCAAGTTAAATAAAGAAAAAGAAGATGATAAGCCTCGTCATATAGTAGCAAAAAAAGATGGTGTAATAATGAAAATAGAAGCATCTAATGGGGTAATCTTAAAAAAGAAAAATGATTATGTATCAAAAGGAGAGACAATAGTATCAGGTGATATTATTAAAGATGAAACAGTAAAAGGACAAGTTCGTGCATTGGGGCGCGTATACGCTGAAGTATGGTACTTAGTAACGATAGAATACCCACTTTATTATGAAGAGGTTATATACTTAAATGACGTTAAACAAAACATTATAGTATCTTTTATGAAAAAGGAGGTCTCCCTTAGAAAAAACTATGCTACTAATTATTTAGAACATAAAAACATACTTATAAAAGAAAAGATATTTCCTTTTAATATAAGAATGGAAAAGCAAAGAAAAACAAAGGTTAAAAAAGAAAAATTAGGAACTAAAGAAGCGATTAAAAAGGCTACAAAACTAGCAGAAAATAAAATAAGTGTAAACCTTAAAGATGATGAATATATAATAAGTAAAAAAACTTTGAACTTTAAACAAAATGAGAGTAAAATAGAGGTAGGTGTTTTCTTTAAAGTGTATGAAAATATTACTGATTTTAAAGACGCAGATACTTCACTATTAAACAAAGAAAATACAAATGAAAATTAAAGAGGTATAAATAATGTTTACAAGTATTTTTATGAAAACCATTCATAACGTATGGCCGATGATCTTTATTTTTGCAGTTATCTTAATATCAATTAGAATAACATATCTTTTATGTAATAAAAAGCAATTTGTTTTTTACAAAGAACTTTTAATGTTATGCTTTATTATTTACATACTTCTTTTATATTACATTGTAACGTTTCAAGATAACAATTATGGAACTAATAATTTTATTCCGTTTAGAGAAATATTTAGATATAACGTATCATCTAGACTTTTTATAAGAAACGTACTTGGAAACATACTTTTATTTGTGCCATTTGGCCTTTTTGCAAGTCACTACATTAAAAATAAGAAAATGTATCCTATATTATTAATATCGGTTTTAGTTTCTTGTTCAATTGAGTTTGCTCAAACAAAAATAGGAAGAACCGCAGACATTGATGATGTCATATTAAATACCTTAGGAGGCGTTATAGGATACTTTATATATAAATTTAGTGGTAAATTAATAGAAAAACTTCCAAATTTTATGAAGAGTCAAATTTTCCTAGACATCTTGTGTTTAGTTATGATTTTAATTATAATATACTTATCGTTTAAGTTTAATTT
Organism: uncultured Bacilli bacterium; assembly: GCA_934141615.1. Classification (GTDB taxonomy): domain Bacteria; phylum Bacillota_I; class Bacilli_A; order RF39; family UBA660; genus Aphodocola. The sequence goes on along the minus strand of CAKPCM010000010.1, from coordinate 23,430 downwards.
TTGGAGGTTGTTATCATGAATTATGTAGAATTTTTTAACGAGTATAAAAAAACAGTAGAAGAACTAGATTTATTAAAGGATTTTATTAATTATGCTTTGGAAAAATTGCAATTGAAAAACGTTATGTTTAATGTTATAATTGTAGACAATGAAAGTATTCATAAGATAAATAAAGAGTATAGAAACATTGATAGGGAAACGGATGTTATTACGTTTGCACTAGAAGATAACAAGCAAATTGATGTGCCAGGTCTTAGGGTTTTAGGAGATATATACATATCTTACGACAGGGTAATAAGTCAAGCTAAAGATTATGGACATTCCACTAAAAGAGAAATATGCTTCTTAGGTGTTCATGGCTTACTACATTTATTAGGATACGATCATATGACTAAAGAAGACGAAATAAAAATGTTTGGATTACAAAAGGAGTTGTTGGATAGCTATGGCATCAAAAAAGAAAGTTAAGGTAGAAATATCAAGAGGAAAATACGTAGAAGAACAAGGATTTAAGAAAATAGGATTAAAAAGAATTTTTATGAGTTTTAAATATTCTTTCGATGGACTTAAGTATGCATATTTACATGAACAAAGCTTACTTCTTCATGTTATCGTAATGATTATTATAATATCTTGTGGTTTTGGGTTTCATATAACACCAATACAGTGGGTTATAACACTTGTTATGGGAGCTTTAATACTTGTTACGGAGCTTTTTAACACGTCAATAGAAGCTGTTGTTGATATGGTAACTGATGAATTTCATCCACTTGCTAAAGTTGCTAAAGACACTGCATCAGCAGCCTGCTTTATAGCGGATATGATGGCGGCAGGTATGTGGCTTGTTGTGTTTGTGCCAAAGATAATTGCAATGTTTAGGTAAGTTATATGAAGAAAATAAAAAAGTTTTTTGATAGAGAACAAAACCTACTTATCCATATTATTGCAACTATTTTAGTTACTATATTTGGTATTATATTTAATTTGAAAGCATACGAGTGGTTACTTGTTTATTCGATGGTTACTTTTGTTATTACATCAGAGCTTATTAATTCTGCAATAGAACTTACCGTTGATTTATACACAAGTCATTTTAATCCACTTGCAATGGTTGCTAAAGATGTTGCGGCAGCAGCGGTTGTTACATCAGCATTTACAGCTTTATGTGTTGGATTATATGTGTTTTTACCAAAATTTATAATTTTGATACGTGCGTAGAAAATTATTATTTAATATATTTATATCTTAATTAAAAATATGAAATATTTCATATTTTTTTTAAATTTTACACATGCTTAATTATAATCTTGCACTTTATAAATATTTATTATAAAATTATGGTATAAGTAAAGGAGGATTGTTATGAATAAGAATGATGAAGAAATAGAAATTCTTGACTTTGAAGATCATAAACCTTCTTTAGATGATACCGTTGAAATGCTTGATTTTGAGGTAGATAAAAAAGTATCTAGTGAAATAGATGAAATGCTTGACTTTCTAGATGCTACACCAAAATGTGATGATGAAGATAAAACTCAAGCATTAATAGAAAATATATCGGAAGATAAGGAAAAAACAAAGATAGAGTTAGATGCTGATAAAGAAAAATTAGAAGAATATAAACCATCTATTAAGGATTTTAATATAAAGAATGCTAAGACAAGAAAATATGTAAAAAAAGGTATGCTATATGTAATAATAGTGATGCTTTTAGGCTTTGAATTTTTCATAAATAAAACTGGAGATACATTAAATGATTTAGTTGTTTATGCAACTGACAATGAGCCTATTAAAATAGAACAAAATGCTAAATATGGATACATTGACTATACTGGAGATAAAATTGTTAATCCTAAGTATTTATATGGTGAAGATTTTATAAAAGGTTATGCTATTGTTAAAAATGGATCTGATCTTCCTTTAATAATTAATAAAGGAGGCAAGGAAGTTGTAAAAGCAGGTGAGTATTTTTCACTTTATCGCGCAGAAAACGACATAATAGCATCTAAGATAACAAAAAAAGGTCTTAAGTATGGTATTTTAGACTCTAATTTAAAAGAAAAAACTCCTTTTAAGTATGACGTTATTTCTTATAAGAACGGGGTTTATTCATACGTTTTGGAAAATGACGTAGGATTAATAAATGAAGATGGTAAAAAGATATACACTTATAAATTAACCGATAGAGATGATAAAGGCATTGATGTTACACCGTCTAATGTTACCGGTGATAATTATCAAAGATATGGGGTTGTAAAGGTTAATAAGACCTCATTAATAGTTAACTTAAAAGACGGAAAAGTGGTATCTTCTCCTACCTTAAATGAAATTGTTCCGGAAGAAAATAACGTATTTTATGAAGTTATAGCAAGTGGTTCTAAAAGATATATGTATGTAGAGGATAATAAAATACTTTTTGAATCTGAAACTTATAATAGCGTATCTATTCCATCTATAAAAACTGGTATATTAAAGGCGATTAATAATTCATTTACGTATGAGTATATTAGTACAAAAACGCAAAGCGAAATAAAAAAAGGCTTATCAGATAATAGCTCGTTTTATGGTGACGACATATTTATGTATACCGATTATGATGCTAAAAAAAGAGTAAATACAATAAACTTAGTAAAAGAAGGTGTGGTATTTAAAACCATTTCCCCTGATTTTGAAGCATATAAGCCTTATAAAAATGGTTTTGCAATAATTAAGTATAAAGACGGAACATACGGATATTTAAATGAAAACGGAGATCTTTTAAATGATACTCACTATATAGAGGCAGGAGAATTTGATTCGTATGGGGATGCAATTGCTAAAACAGAAAATGGATATGGTGTGATAAATAAGAATGGTAAAACCATAATCAATTTTGAAAATAGTGAAATAAAAATGGTCTCATCAAGTGTAAAATTAAAATCTTTGGCTAATAGAAATAACGTATTTTATGCAGTGAAAAAAGAAAATGGATACAGATTGTATAATAATAAAGGCAAAAAGGTAGATAGTACGATATATAATGATGTTCAGTTTGATGAAAATTATCCTATTTTAAAATTATCTACTGATGAAAATGACGTTTTAATGACTGCGGAAGATAAAAATAAAATAAGCTTAACGTCATTTAATACTAATTATGAAGCACACGAAAATTATATTATCATAAAAAATGAGTATTATAATTATAAGGGAAAATTAATTTATACTAAGGCAGAAAGTAAAGGTGATTAAGAATGAATGATATGGAAATGATTGATGTATCTGAATTCACGAATAAAGATGTTAGGAAAAAAGATAGGTTTATGACTTATATATATATATCTTTAATTGTGTTAGTAGTTCTTGGACTTTTAACCTATTTTTTCGGATATGACTTGTTAAAGCCTTTTATAGAGGTGTAGTATGAAAATTAAAGAAAAAATATTAAATTTCCTTATAATACTTATTGTAATAGCACTTTATGTAGCAGTATTTATGTTTATATATTCAAACTTTAGAGAAAGAAAAAGACAGGAACTAGCAGATGGTATAATAGATAAAATTGATAAGACAATTAAAGAAAACGACGGAGAGGTTATGTCTGAAGCAAAGGTAAGTTATGGTGGCTTTAAGTATACTGTCTTAGGTAAACTTACAATTAAGAAAATAAATATATATCAGCCAATACTAAAAGAAAATACGGCAGGGGCTTATAATACGGCACTTGTTAAAATGGCAGGTCCAAACCTTAACGAAAATGGAAATGTTTCTATTGGTGGACATAACTTTATGAGAGGTAACTACTTCATAAAAATCAATAGACTAGTTAAAAATGACGTTGTAACGGTGACAGACTTATCAGGTAGAATGATAAACTATTACGTTTATGAATACGGCGTTGTAGATAAAAATTCAGCCAGTTATTTGGCACAGCCAGATAATAAAGATGAGAAAATAGTTACGCTTGTAACGTGCACTAAAGGCGGTAAGGAAAGATATTACGTAAAAGCAAGAGCAAAATAAAAAAAGGCACTAATTTATGGTGCCTTTTGGTAATTCATATATCATTTTAGTGCCACGAGGAGCAATTATAACTCTCCAAGGTTTAACGCTTTTATATGTTTTTATAATATTATCATGATTATCAGCTGCAACAACGTCAATTTCTTCTAACATAAAAAACGTATGAATACTTTTGCAATGTTTAAATAAAAGTCCATAATTTATGTTTTTTTTAAGCATAAGACCAATTAATCTATCTTTAAAACTTTTAGCAATCTTAATTTCTAGGTTATCAAACTTTAACATAATTATCACCATAAAAATGATAACATTAAAATCTATTTATGTAAATCGCTTTATAAATATCATTGACAAATGATAGTATAAAATGTTACACTAATGATAGTTAAAATATGAGGTGTTGAAGATGAAAAAATTGAATAAAAAAGGTCAAGCATTAGTAGAATATGTTTTAATTATAGCGTTAGTAACTGTTATTGCGGTTAGTTTAATAAAGGTATTTGGCGGATACTTAAAAGATTCAATCACCAAGACTTCTTGTGAACTTGTTGGTGAAACTTATGTTAAGGGTGCTAAAGCTGGAGAAGGAACTTGTAAATAGACCAATTAGGTCTTTTTTTGTATATGTTTGATGGTTTATTTATCCATAGGAAGGATTGACAAACATTAAATTAATATTTATAATTTTAAAACATAATTGTTAAGAAGGTGATTATATGTCTAATATATTAAAACAAAACGAAAAAGGAAGCTTAATAGTTATATCTGGTCCATCTGGTTCTGGTAAGGATACTATTTGTGAAAGGTTGAAAGAGTATAAGGAAGACTTTTGGGTATCTGTTTCTTGCACGACTAGAAAGCCAAGGAAGGGCGAGGAAGACGGCATCAATTATTTCTTTTTGACAGAAGAAGAATTTGAAAAGAAAATTAAAGAAGATAAATTTATTGAATACGCCAAATATAATGGTAATTATTATGGTACTCCAAAAGATAAGGTAAATGAATATTTGTCCAAGGGAATAGATGTTATATTAGTAATAGAAGTTCAAGGTGCACTTAAGATAAAACATAAGATTCCTGAGGCTATATTTATATTTATTATGCCTCCTACAATGAAGGATTTAATTATAAGATTAAAGAAAAGAAATACTGAAGACAACGACAAAATAATAGAAAGATTTAAAAAGGCATACAAGGAAATAAATGAACTTAACAAGTATAACTACGTAGTTGTAAATGATGAAATAGATAAAGCAACAAGAAAGGTTAACGCCATATTGGAGGCTCAAAAATGTATGGTAGAAAGAATTGAAGAAGTATATTTAAATAATCCGGAAGAAGAGATCCACGAACTTTTAATTGATGATAAAAATTTTGAAAATAATGAATTAAATGTCTAAAAATGTCTTGTAATAAATATTAAGATATGTTATTATGTAAGTGTCAGCAAGAGATATTAGCTGATAGAAGTATAAGCAGTAACCAGCTTATGCGGTATTTAGCTGGAAGTAGTACAAGCAATCCTGAAGTTTGGGGTTGCTTTTTTTGTCCACATTTTTTATACTTGACACCCGGGGGGGGGGTATGTGTTATTATAGACAAGTAATGATATTAGAAGTAGAAGGAGATAACAATGGAAAAGACAAGAAAAGTAAAAATAATAAGTTTATGTGCTTTATTAGTTGCGGTCTTAGGACTTACAGTAGCATTTGCAGCTCTATCACAAACACTTACAATTAATGGTAGTGCAACAGTTAATACAACTTCGTGGGATGTGCATTTTGAAAACCTTGAAAAAAATACAAATGGTGAAGGCTCATTTAATGGGGAACCAACAATTTCAGAAACTAGCATAACAAATATAAATGCAGTTATAACAAAACCAGATGATATTGCCGAATTTGCTGTTGATATAGTAAATAAAGGTAGTATAAATGCAAAGGTATCCTCTGTTAAGATAAGCAAATTATGTACATTAAAGTCGTCAGCAGAAAGCTGTGATTGGGATAATGATGGTGTTGTTACACAAACAGATATTGATAAAGTAAGTGATAACATTTCATTCGTTATGGCTTATGTTGGTGATGATGATAATGGAAAAATCGTAAAAGTTGGAGATGTTTTAAAATCACAACAAACTAAAAAAATATCTGTCATGATTGCATATGGAAAAATTATTGAAGAAAATGGTTCATACCTTAAAGATGGATATACAAATGTGGAGGAAGCAACTGAACTTCCGAAAAGAAATTTGATTTTTAATGATTTAAGTATAACAATAACTTATGAACAGGCAGATTAAGAACCTTAGGTAGGTTCTTTTTTTAATAATTTTTAATTTTACCTTATTAAATAAAATGTTATAATCATATATGGGAAGTGATTTGATGGAAAAGATACTTATTGTTGATGATGAAAATGACATTGCAGAATTAATATCAGACATATTAGAAGATGAAGGATATGAAACCGTAATTGCAAATGACGGCAAAACGGCAATTAAATTGGTAAAGGAAGAAAACTTTGATTTGATCTTGTTAGATGTTATGATGCCAGATATTTCCGGCACAGAAGTTTGTGCAAGCATTAGAAATGAAACTTCTTGTCCGATTATATTTGTAACTGCTAAAACTAACTTAACTTCAAAATTAGTGGGTTTTGAAGTTGGTGCAGACGATTACATTACAAAGCCATTTGTAAATGAAGAGTTAGTTGCAAGGGTAAAGGCACACTTAAGAAGAGAAGGAAGATTAAATACTAAAAAAGGCAACGTAATAAAAATAGGAGAAATAAAGCTTAATAAGGAAAGTTTTGAAGTATTTAAAAATGATGAGCTAGTTATGCTTTCTACTAAAGAATTTGAATTGTTAGGATACTTAATGGAAAATGCTGGTATAGTGTTATCTAAAGATCAAATTTACCAAAGTGTTTGGAAAAATAATTATGGTGATATAGGTACTGTTGCGGTTAATATTAAAAGTTTAAGAAATAAGCTTGATACTGATGAAAAATACATTAAAACTATATGGGGTATGGGCTATAAGTTCGTAAAAGATGTGCAATGAAAAAGTGGTCGAATAAAACATTAACTTTACTTGTTTCAATAATATTATTAGCGATAAATGGTGGTCTTTTGTTTTCTTATTATAACTTTTATTTATCTGATAAGATGGCAAATGATTTATCTAGTGCAAGTACGGTCAACCATAACAGTATATACGTTATAACCAAGAGTATTGAAGGGAAAACAAAGGATGAAGCACTTGATTTAATAAGGCTTTATGTAAAAAATAACGGTGGTTATATAACAATTAAAGATTCTTCTGGAAATACAATATATACAAATAGTAAAGATACATCGAAGATATTTTCTACAACAACAATGATAAGCATAGATGGAGATAATTATGAACTTACTTACTCTAAGATTTCTGTTGCACCTGGCATTAAAATATTTAGAAACTTTATGATTTACGAAATAATAATAGTGTCTGGTGTAATAATAGTTTTGTTTTTTATAAGTTCAAAACAGTTAATAGATCCAATGGAAACCATTACTAAGGATATAAATGATTATAGATTTGGAAAAAGGCCATTTAAAAGAAAAATGCCTAAGAAAATGCAACAAATACAAAATGCGTTTGTTGACATGGTTGATAGTTTAGAGCTGGAAAAAGAAAATCAAAACCAGATAATTGCATCTATCTCACATGATATTAAAACACCACTTACCTCTGTTATTGGTTATAGTGATAGATTAAGAAATAAAAATTTATCAGATGATAAAAAGGAAAAATACATAAATAAAATATATGACAAAGCACTTAATATGAAGGCTATTTTAGAGGAGTTTGATGATTATCAAAGCTGTAATATAAAAGATACGTTAAAACTTAATAAAATATCTATTAAGGAAGTTTTAGAATATGTTAAAAATGATTTTGAAGATGAGTTAAACGATAAGAACATTAAATTAGAAATATCAAGTACTTGTAATCAGAGAGAAATAACGGTAGATTTAGTGAAATTAAAAAGGGTATTTGGAAACATCATAAATAATAGTGTTACTCATTTCAAAGGAAAAGATGGCTTAATTAAAATAGACGTGCATCAAAGAGCCAATATGATAAGGTTTGAAATTTTAGATAATGGTGGCGGAGTTGAAACAGAAACTGACCTAAAAAGAATTTTTGAACCACTTTATACAACTGATCCATCTAGAAAAATATCGGGATTAGGTCTTTCTATATGTAAACAAATAATAAGTTCATTTGATGGAAGAATATATGCAAAAAACAATAAAATCGGAGGACTTTCAATAATATTTGTAATTCCTAAATCTTAATAAATTTTAATAATTTTGACATTAAAATTTAATATTTTGTTTATATAATTAAATTGTAGTTAGAATTAGTGGTACTTCTAACTGCTACTTATACACTCAAAAAACACTACTTACTCCTTTATACCACTATAAAAGAACCTATAAATTAGGTTCTTTTAATTTATTATTTATTTCATTTTGCAAATTATCACAATATGATAAAACTTCATCTTTAACATTTTTTTGATTCTTTGCTTTATCAATTACATATTTTGTTGCTTTTAATATGTTTTTAGATAGGATTAATTCATCTTTATTAAAATTTTCTATATTGCTATTTATATAAAAAAGTACATCATAGATATTTTCCAATTTTAAGATCATTTTACAACTACTATTTACTATTGATCCTAAATTGAAGTAGTAGCTAGATAATTTATCATTTATATTATCACTATTAAACATAACACATCACCTATAAACAATTATATATAATAACTGTTAATTGTCAATTACATAATCATTTTTCTTAAATCTTCTATACCGCATTTTTCTAATCTTGATACTTGTGCTTGAGATATTCCTATTTCTTCTGCAATTTCCATTTGTGTTTTTCCAATTAAGAATCTTTCGGTAATTATTTTTCTTTCTTTATCTTTAAGTTCATTAATAGCATTCTTAAGTGATATTGTAATATCCCAATTAGATATTTTATCCTTTTTAGATTCTAATTGATCTTCTAGGTATATTGTATCACCGCCATCATTATAAATGGGTTCAAACATACTTACTGGATCTCTCATTGCATCTAGTGCTATTATAACGTCTATTTCATCACAACCTAATCTTTTAGCAACCTCACTATTAGGTAATTCTTTTCCATTATCCATGAAATATTCTTCCTTTATCTTTAAGATCTTATAAGCTAAATCTTTAATACTTCTAGATATTCTAAGGTTACTATTATCTCTTAAATATCTTCTTATTTCTCCCAATATAAGTGGGACGGCATAGGTTGAGAATTTAACGTTATGTGATAAGTCGAAATTATCAATTGCTTTCATTAATCCTACACATCCTATTTGAAATAAATCATCCATGTTATCACATCTGTTTTGATATTTTCTAAGAATTGATAATACTAATTTTAAGTTTCCATTAGCAAGTTCTTCTTTTGCGGTCATATCACCATTTTTAAGTCTTATAAATAGCTCTTCTTTTTCTTTATCTGTTAAAACCTTGATTTCACTGGTATTAATTCCTGTTATTTCTACTTTATGTTTTGCTATAATAATCACACCTTTCTTTTAAGTGTTGGACTAAAAGGTGTTTTTTTATACAATTATTTACATATAATTTATTGGTGAATGTTATGCGCTTATCAGATTTACAAAATAAAGACGTTGTAGATGTTGCAACAGGCAAAAGAATAGGAAACGTAATAGACGCAGAAATAGAAGAAGAAACAGGTTCGATTATAAGACTTATAATCTATGATAAAAAAGGATTTTTTAGTTTGAAAAGTAGTGATGAAGTAGGTATAAAATGGAGCCAGATTAAAAAAATAGGAACCGATGTTATTTTAGTTACAAAAAATACGTAATCGTATGGTATACTTATTATAGGAAAGGAGTTAGGTAGTATGAGTTATGATTATAGTGCAGTTAGTGATGCAAGTTATGGTATTGCGGCATTAAGTGGGGTTATGCTTATATTTGCTTTAATTATAATGATAATTGCATTTGCAGCGGTTGTCTTACAAATTGTTGCAATGTGGAAGTTATTTAAGAAGGCAGGCAAACCAGGATGGGCTTCTATCGTACCAGTTTATAATATTATCGTATTATTTGAAATTATTGGTTACAAATGGTATTACATCTTTTTATTCTTACTAGGATGGGTACCTATTGTTGGACAGTTAGCACTTGTGATATTTTCTATACATTATAATGTTAAGTTATCAAAGGCATTTGGAAAAGACATTGGTTATGGTATTGGATTAGCATTTTTACCAGTAGTATTTATGCCAATATTTGCATTTAGTAAAAACATAAACTATGTTGGTCCAACTGTTAATGGAGATATAGATTTTAATAATTTATTCTAGTTTAAAGGCCTTAATTTAAGGCTTTTATTAAATGGAGGATATATGAAAGATAAAAGAATATTGTTAAGAGTAGGTAGTATTATAGAAATAATATATACGCTTGTTATGATGACAAATTATATACTTAAGGGAAGATTAACAGATGAAGTTATAGCAAACCTATTTATTTTGATAATTGGTTTTATAGTAGGCGTATTACTTTTTAAAATATCTTTAAAAAGTATAGATGAAATAAAGGAAAATAAAGTAAAGGTTCTATTTTTATCGATATGGTTATTTTTGGATCCAGTAATTCCAGGTATATTAGGTTTTATCTTTTTATCTAGCATTAGTGATAAGAAAAGAGAAGACTTACCAAAAGTAAAGGAAAAAGAAGTTAATTTAAAAGAATTTATAAAACAAGTACTTGTTATAGCATTATTTATCATAATTATGTTTGTTTTACCTAACTTTAAATTCTTTAGTAAAGTGCCAACCTATCTGGTTTATATATTTTTACTTTTACTTGTCTTTTTAGCTAACTATAAGTATATAAAAGAGGATTTTAATTTATTTATGCAAAATAAGAAGGTGTACTTAAGATTTATAGTAAGAAGATATTTATACATGCTTGGCATAATGGTTATAGTAGCAATACCTGTTGTTTTATTAAATAAGGGAGTTACTTCATCTAACCAGCAGATGTTAAATAAAATGTTTAAGAAAATGCCAATTGGTATGCTTTTGCTTTCTACCATTTATGCACCATTTACAGAAGAAAACGTATTTAGACTTTCATTATCTAAGTTATTTAAGAATAAAACATTATTCATAATAGTAAGTGGGCTTTTGTTTGGGACTCTTCATATGATAGATAAATTTACGTCTTTTTATGACTTACTTTATATAATTCAGTATTCTGCCCTTGGAATATGTCTTGCTAAAGCATATAGTGATTCTAAGAACATATTCGTATCAATTGGAATGCATTTTATTCAAAACTTTTTAGCGGCAATACTCGTATTACTACTATATTAGGAGGCTTTTATGAACCGAAAAATAACTTTAATTGCATCATTTACTCTCGTAATAGATCAAATAATAAAATATTTATTTAGTAACGTTATAAAAGGTTTTGTTTTAATTCCTAACTTTATCTCATTTATATACGCAAAAAATGATGGTGTTGCTTTTAGCATGTTAAGCGGTAATAGAATTTTTATAATATTATCAACCATATTATTATTACTTTTTTTACTTTATATGTTAAGTAAAGAAGATAAAAAGTATTTAGAAGGCTTTAGTTTAACTAATACAGCTTATGGTCTTTTATTAGGTGGGATACTTGGAAACTTATTAGACAGAATAATAAGAGGATATGTCACAGATTATGTATCGCTTAACATAGTGGGATATCACTTTCCAATATTTAATTTAGCAGATGTTTGTATAACACTTGGAGTAATACTTTTATCTATTCATTATTTTAAAACAGATTATAAAAAGACTTAATGTCTTTTTTCTTTTGGCATAAATATGGTATAATGTTTTTTAGTTGAGAGGGATATTATGAAATTTGTTATAGATGATGAAAGAAATTTAATTAGATTAGATAAATATTTAACTTCTAACACTGATATATCAAGAAGCAAAATAAGTGAAATGATAAAAGAAGGCTTAGTTTTAGTAAATGGTAAGAAAACAAAAAGCAGTTATATTTTAAGGCTTAATGATAATATTGAAATTATTGGTACTTTAAAAATTGAAACTAATGCTAAAGCAGAAGACATTCCCTTAGATATTGTTTATGAAGATGATAATTTAATGGTTATAAATAAACCATCTGGTATGGTTGTTCATCCTGCAGCAGGACATTTTTCAGGTACACTTGTAAATGCCTTGTTAGCACATACTAAAGATTTAAGTTCTAAAAATGGTGATGAACGTCCTGGAATAGTTCATCGTATAGATAAGGATACGTCAGGTCTTTTGGTGGTTGCTAAAAACGATAAGACGCATGAAGCTTTAGCAAACCAGTTAAAGGATAAAACGTTATCAAGAATATATGTTGCACTTGTTAAGGGAAGAATAAATCATGATACCGGAACAATTGATGCACCAATTGGAAGGGATCCATATGACAGAAAGAAAATGTGTGTAACAGACCAAAATAGTCGTAATGCCATAACACATTTTAAGGTTTTAGAAAGATATAAAAACTCTAGTTTAATAGAGTGTAAACTTGAAACTGGAAGAACTCACCAAATAAGGGTACATATGAACTACATTGGGCATCCAATAATAAATGATCCAGTATATGGTGGTAAGAAAAACATAGATAATTTTGGACAAATGCTTCACGCCAAAGAAATAGGCTTTATTAATCCTGCAACTGGTAAGCATATGACGTTTTCTTGCGATGTTCCAGATGAGTTTAACAAGATATTAGAGATTTATAAAAATGAGTAGAGGTGAAAAGATGACAACTAGTGAAAAAAAGGACTTAATGGTAATGAAGTTTTTACATTATTTTATCACTGAAAAGAATTATAATCCGGTTATTGTTCATGGTATTCAAAATGAAATATGGCTTGAAAATATGGATAGTGATATTAGAATAGTAAGACTTGTTTTAAATTACATACATAATGATGAACAACTTGATTTTGATAAGTTTAAGTTAGGAAAACTCTCTCGTCAGATAAAACTTAAAACATTTACCATAAAAATGAAAACGATGAGTTTTTATCTTGATTTAAATGAAGACGTTAAGTTAGTAAACGATAAGAATAATTTTGCGGTAAGGGTAGATAAAGAAAAAGATTTATCAAAAGATGAAATGGTTAATAAATATTTTCCTGATATGACAAGCAAACTTAAATTTACCGAGGAAGGATCAAACCTTTACGCAAAAATTAACAATGATATATTAAGAAAAAACATGGATTCATCAGAGAAAATAAATGATTTATTTACTCCTAAAAAGAGTATTGTTACATATCTTTTAGTAGGTATAATGGTAATTATGTTTATTTTGATGTACGCTTTAGGTAATGGTTCGTTAGATACTAAAACGTTATATAACTTTGGCGGGCTTGTAAAAGATGGAGCCTTCTATAGGAATTTTACAAGCATGTTCTTACACATAGGTATCATTCATTTAGTGATGAATATGTGGGCACTTATTTTACTTGGAAAGCAGGTAGAAAACTTTTATGGGCACATAAAGACACTTATAATATTTATTTTTAGTGGACTTGCAGGTAACTTATTGTCAGTTATACTTATGAATGAAAGAACAATATCTGCTGGAGCATCAGGTGCTATTTTTGGACTTATGGGTGCACTTTTATACTTTGCACTTAATCAGCGTACAATTATGGGTGAGGCTTTAAAAAGAGAAATATTACCGGTTATTATAATAAATTTAATGATGGGATTTATGCTTTCTGGAATTAATATGTATGCCCATATTGGCGGACTTATAGGTGGTATTATAATATCTATAGCGTTAGGTATTAAATATAAAACATCTAAGTTTGAAAAAATAAACGGATTTATTGCATCTGTTATCCTTATTGGTGCATTAACTTATTTAGCATACTTTATGTAAAGGAATTTGATATTATGATGTTATTTAGAATCTTATCTTTATCACTAATTATTATTGGTATACTAATTATATTTGTTTTAAAGTTCTTATCTAGAAAGAATAATAACTGGCCTAAGGTAAAAAAGGGTGGACATAACTTTTGCTTTTTAGTGCCTGCTAGATACGAATCAAAGGTTATAGAAGGCCTTTTAATAAGTATTAAAAATCAAAGCGTTAAAGTAAATATGAAAGATGTTTACGTAATTGTTGAATCACTTAAAGATGAAACGGTTAAGATTTGTAAAAAGTATTCTGCTTCTGTTATCTTAAGAAAAAATTTAAACCTTCAAAGAAAAGGATATGCGCTTGATGAGGCGGTTAAAGAGATACTTTCAAAAAAACTAAAGTATGACGCTTACTTTATATTTGATGCCGATAACGTACTTGATAAGGATTATATAAAAGAGATGATACCAATATTTGATAAAGGTTATGATTTAGCATCTGGTTATAGAAACTGTAAGAATGGTAATAAAAGCGTAGTTGCAGCAGCATCCGCTCTTACGTTTTCTTTAGTTAATACCGTTTTTAATGATAGAAAAAATAAGGAAACTAGAAACATTACTTTTTCTGGTACGGGTTTTTATATAAGAGGTTATTTAATAGAAAAGTGGAAAGGGTATCCATTCCATACTTTAACCGAGGATTATGAGTTAAGTTCTTATGCAACCCTTAATAATTTAACTACGTATTATAATACTAAAAGTATATTTTATGATGAACAACCACTAAGATTTAAAGACACCATAAATCAAAGAATAAGATGGATTAGGGGATACTTTGATGTAAGAAAAATATATAATAAAAAAATGATTAAATCAATTAATAAAAATGATAAAAATAATGGTTCTAAAATAGATGAATCTGTTGGAATACTTCCGTATATTTTTATGGTTTTGGGTTTGACAACTTGGTTTTTATCTTTAATATTTTTTATAGTATATAATTTTTTCCTTAAGAATATAATATGGAAAAAATATGCTTTAGAATTACTATTATTTATGCTTATTATATATTTTACTTTATTTATTATGACCGTTGTTATCATCTTATTAGAAGGAGACAAAATAGATTTAAGTCTTAAAAGTAAAATAAAGGTGCTATTTTATAATCCTATATTTATGATTAGTTACGTTCCTTGTGCTATTAAAGCACTTACTTCTAAAGAGGTTAAATGGACTAAAACGAATCACGGATAAAATAAGATAATTATAAAAGACTGATTTTTTAAATCAGTCTTTTAGTATTTTATCAGTGTTTTTAAAGTTTAATTTAGCTGTCTTTTTAAGTATATCTTTGCCATATTTTTTAACTATTTCTTTTCCAAATTCATCAACCTTTATTCCCGCTCCTTTAGGAACAGAATAACCTAACATTTTAGATATTTTATCCATTTCTTTAATAAATACATATCTACTTATTAAAGAACCACAGGCAACTGATAGGCATTTATCTTCAGCTTTTGTAGTAAAGTCTATCTTTCTAAATACGTTACTTGATTCCTTTAAGTAACTAAAATAATTTCTTGGATAACAGAACTGGTCTATTACAACTTTGTCATAGTTAAAATTATTTTTTTTCATAAGTCCTAATATAGCCTTATTATGAAGTATTGCTTTTACCTTATTCATGTTGTATTCTGGATGATTATTATAATCAGTATTTGTATAAATAACTGTTTCATACGGGATCTTTTTAATTATCTTTGGTACAACTTCAAGTATTTTTTGATCCGTTAACTTTTTAGAGTCTCTAACTCCTAGTTCTTCTAAAAAAGGAATGTTATCTTTAGAAACAAAAGATGCTGTTACAACAACTGGTCCAAAAAAGTCACCGGTTCCAACTTCATCAGAACCAATAGAGTTTATGTAGTAATATTTTTTTCTTTCTTCGAAGAGTTCTTTTTCGTCCTTTTTCTCTTTTTCCTTCTTTTTGCTTTCTTCTGGCATTTTACCATTATTTAAATGAGCTTCCATATCTCTCCACATATTAGCATCAATATCGGCACTTATTCCTTGAAACATTACCTTTCCAGATTCATATAAAGTTATAATAGTACCTGCTTCTTCGGCTTGAAACACAGCGTAAGGAGGAGTTTTTTCTCTTTTTTTATCTTCATAATATTCTATCATTTTCTCTTTTGTATTATCACTTATTTTGTATACAACTACCATTTATTTCACGTCCTTTTAATATATTTTAGCATAAAATTTGTTTATTTAAAACAGACTATACATTATAATGTAAATATAAGATAAAGTTTGTATATTTTTAGGTGAAAATATTATATAATAAAAATGGTAAGGAGATAATAAATATGGGATATGTAGATATTTTAGTTTGTTTCATACTTATACTTGGGGTATATTTAGGATTTCAAAGAGGAATATTTAAGGAGCTTGGAGATTTTTTATCCTTATTTATAGCAATGCTTTTATCTTATCCGGCTTCGCTTGGACTTTCTAAGTTACTTTATAAAGTATTACCATTTTTTAATTTTAGTGGAAAGGTGAAGGGAATAAAAGCAGTTAACATTATATTATGGAGAGTTATAATATATTTAGTTGTTTTATTTATCTTGCTAGCAGTAATAGATAGAATTTTAATAAAGACTGGAATAAAAGAGAAAATAACAGATTCATCTGTTGAAGCTAGTGTGGTATCTAAAATATTGGGAGCATTATTTTCAGTACCTTTAGTTATTTTATTTTTGTATAACGTAGCACTTTTAGTAAACGTTCCAAATATAAAGATAAAGGAATTTGACGATTCAAAATCAAAGAAGATTATCTTAGAGAAAACACTTGTTGTATCTAAATTAAATGAACGTATTTATTATAGTGAAGAATATGCTAAAAAATTAATTTATTCTAAGTATAATACAAGTAAAACGTTTAAATTGATAAATAAAAACATAATTAATAATACCATTACTAACAAGTTAATATCTAAAAGTAGTGCTAAAAATATAAATAAAAAATTATATGGTACTAAAGTTACTGTTATGGATGAAATAATAAGTGATGCGAAGTTAACAAATCCTACTAGTACAACTACTAAAAAAAATAATAATGTAAAGGAGAAATAAATTATGGAACATATAAATAGTAATAATTTTGATGAAAAAACAAAAAAGGATAGGGTATTGGTTGATTTTTATGCAACTTGGTGTGGGCCTT
Source organism: uncultured Bacilli bacterium (assembly GCA_934141615.1). Classification (GTDB taxonomy): domain Bacteria; phylum Bacillota_I; class Bacilli_A; order RF39; family UBA660; genus Aphodocola. The sequence goes on along the minus strand of CAKPCM010000010.1, from coordinate 6,187 downwards.
GTAAAATGCTTGGATTGGTATTAGAAAAATTTGATGATGAAAATAGTGTACCGATTCTTAAACTAGACGTTGACGAAGCAAAAGACGTTGCAGAAAGATATAAAGTGTTTACGATACCAACTTTAATAATATTTGAAAATGGTAAAGAGGTAAAAAGAAAAGTAGGATATCAAAGTTTGGATGAACTTAGAAAGTGGGTTAATGATGAAGAATAAAAAAGGATTTACTTTAATAGAATTATTAGCAGTAATAGTAATTCTTGGTATACTTTTATCAATTAGCATAACAGCGGTTAATAAAATAAAGAAAAAACAAAGTGTTTTAAACAAGGTTAATGTTATAAGTGATATATTTTCGGAAGCTAAAAAATATGTTTCTGAAAATCCGAATGTAATTACAATTGATGGTAGCAATGACCATTTTGAAATTTCCATGAAGGATTTGATAGAAAAAAAATATTTAGAAATTGATGAAGATAAATATCCGGATCTAATTTATGGGAGTAATGGTAGTGATAAAAATACGTATAGACATTTAACCGTTTATCAATGTAAGGAAAATGGGGTGGCAACTGGAAAATTAGAATATAGGTATTATTTAAAGAATCAAAATGGTACTTGGAAATATAGATTTACTGATTGTGGCTGTTCACCTCAAGATCTTAATTCAAAATCTTATACGATTTGTGAAGAAACGAGTAATGATAACTCATACACAAATTCTGGTTGGGATAATGATGGTAAATACTATAATAATGGTAATCCTGATTCTAGTAAAGATTTAAATGAAGATTTTTAAAAAATGTTAAAATAAAATTTTAAGTTAACAAAAAAGAAGGTGTTAAAAAATGAATTATTTTCTAAAACATCTTCTTTTATTTTATATAATTATCTAACTCTTTTGGATAATTTCCTTCTTCATATGTAAATTCATAAATTACGTTTTTATCAAATTCTTTATACGTGATTTTATTTTCTTTTAAAATATAATTAATTTTATTAATATATGAATAATCGAACGTAATGCGCTTTGTTAGCATCTTTTTAATAGGAATAATAAATTCATTTGAAATTGTATTACTAACGGCATTTGTATATGCTCTAACAAGGCCGCCAGCTCCTAATTTTATACCACCAAAGTATCTTATAACAACTGCTAAAACGTAGTTTAAATTCTTGCTTTCTAAAACGTTTAGTATTGGCATGCCCGCAGTATGACTTGGTTCTCCATCATCATTAAACCTTTTTATATTATCTATTATATAAGAGTAGCAATAGTGGGTTGCATCCTTGTACTTAGCTTTTAGCTCATCTATTTTTTCGTTTACTTCTAAAACGTTATTAATTTTATATACATAGGTTATAAACCTTGATTTATTAACTATCAGCTCTCCGTTTAAGTCATTTTTAATCGTAAACACATTAAATCACCAAAAACATTATAAATGATTATTTCATTTTTATCAAATATATTATATAATGGACATATAGACTTTGAAAAAATGGTGATATAGATGGTAAATATTAAAACAGATTCGAGAAAAGTAAGAAAAGGAGATATATTTGTTGCACTTCGTGGTATTGTAGGTGATGGACATGATTTTATACCTCAAGCTATAAAAAATGGTGCATCAAAAATAATTGCAGAAGAAGGAGAATATAACGTTCCTTATGAAATAGTTAAAGACTCAAGAGAATATTTAAACGATTATTTAAAAGACAATTATAATAAATATTTAAATGAGATGCACATAATTGGTATTACTGGGACTAATGGTAAAACAACAACGGCATATTTGGTTCATGATGCTTTAAATAAACTAGATATGAAATGTTGTTACATAGGTACAATTGGTTATTTTAGAGATAAAAAAATATCTGATCTTCCAAATACTACACCAGAAGTTTCTGAAATTTATGAAATGTTGATAGAAGCATATGATTTAGGTTATAGGTATGCTGTTGTTGAGGCTTCTAGTGAAGGACTGCTTCATAGAAGGTTAGAAAACGTTCCTTTTGAATATGCTATTTTTACCAACTTAACACAGGACCATTTAAACATACACGGTACCATGGAAAATTACGCTAGATGTAAGCAAAAACTATTTAACCAAATAAAACCAGGTGGTAAGGCTGTAGTTAACTATGATGATCCTAATAAAGATTTATTTATGCTTGACTATAATACTAATATAACGTATGGTTTTAAAGGTGGGGACTATAGAATTTCTGATTATCAAATGAGTATTATGGGAAGTAATTTTACGTTTATAAATGATGGTGTTAAGCAAAATATAAAGGTTCCATTAATTGGTAAATATAACATATATAACGTACTTACAACAATTATATCGCTTCACGAGCTTGGCGTTAATTTTTCTAGTATATATGATGTTTTATTAAACATAGATATGCCACCAGGCAGAATGGATATGGTTGAGTATCAAAATAATCGTATAGTAATAGATTACGCTCATACACCAGATGCTGTTCAAAACGTAATAAGTACCGTAAAGGAAGTATGTGATGGACATATATATACTGTTTTTGGATGTACTGGTGATAGGGATAGAACAAAAAGACCTATAATGACTAAGATAGTAACTGATTTAAGTGATAGGGCGATTATAACGTCTGATGACTTACATAATGAAGACCCAAAACAGATAGTTGATGATATGATAAAAGGACTTATTAATACTAATTATGAAATCGAATTAGATAGAAAAAAAGCAATTATTAAAGGAATTAAAATGCTTGATATAAACGACGTATTATTGATACTAGGTAAGGGTCATGAGGAAGCTATTATAGTTAAAGACAATAAAAGAATCCCTTTCAATGATAAAAAAACGGTGTTAGAATACCTAGAAAGCAAAAAGGTTATTAGAATTGAAAAAATAGATGACTAGAAATGGTCATCTTTTTTGCAGTAAGTTAAAATTTGACTTTTTCATATGATTCTGATATTATAAATGGCAATTTAAAAAGAGGGGATTTGGATTAATATGAAAAACAAGGAACTAATAGAAGAGTACAAAAAAGGAAGTGAAAAGGCCTTTGAAGAATTAATTGAAAATAATATGTACTTAGTAAAAATGATGCTAGATAAATTTGAGTATAAAAGTGATGATTATGATGATTTATTGCAAGATGGATATGAGCATTTAATAAAACTAATTAAAAAGTATATGTCAGGTACGTACAATTATCCATTAAATCAGTATTTAAATAATTCACTTAAGTACTATTATAGTATTTATATAAAAAGAATTTATGAAAACAATAAACGTGAGGAATCGAATTATATTGATGGCTGCAGTAATGATTTTATATTGGATATAGAGGAAAGAGAAATTGAAAGTAAAATAGAAGATTTTCTTTTTAAATCGGACTATCTTGAGTTTATGAGACAAACTATTCTTATGGCAAGAACTGGGTATATAAATAATATTAACTTAAGTGATAAACAGTTAGCTTCCGCCTTTTGTTGCAGTCGTAGCAATGTAAATTATAAATATAAAAGTGCAAAAGAATTAATACAACCGGAAAACGTAAGAAAAAATACTCATAAATATGTTTATGAAGATGCTAAACTTAAAGATTTAACTGATTTTTACTCTTATTTTAGAACATCTAAAAAAGTTATGGAATACTTTATGGGAAATCTTGAACCTCATGAAATTTCTTCATTAAAGAAAGTTTGGGGAAATAATCTTGATGATATAAATGCTCTTAAAAACGCTAACGTAAGTGAAAAGGAAGTATTAGAGTATTATAAAGTAGTATATAAATTATATGATGCGATAACGAATTCTAATATGATGGAAGTAGCAGATAAAACTGGATTTGAAACTTTTCATATGATTAGAAAACCTTAAAGGTGCTTACTATATGGAGTTTGGTGATATTACTATTTTAAAGAATATTTGTTTTTCCGATGGGGTAGTTGACCATTCTTATAGGTTAGGTAGGCCATGTATTTATATTGGCGAGGATTTAGATCATATGTATTTTGTCCCACTTGCCAATTTAAACTCTAATATTAAAGAAAAACAATTTATAATAGTTCCTACGATTGAAAATAATTTAATTAAAAAAAGTAGAATTAAAGCCTCGGAGCTAATTACAAGACCAGTTGCATTTTATGAATCATGTGGAAGGCTTGATTGCTTTGATATTCAAAAATTAATTAAATCATTAAGATTTTTTTATAAAGATGGTGATCCTAACTTTCAACTTGTTAACCATTTGATATATAAATATATTGATTCAGAACGTAATGTTAAAGATAAAGCATATTACAAGCATAAATAATATGCTTTTTTTATGATATAATATTTTTAGGTGGTTTATTATGGATAAAATTAAAGAGAAATTAAGCTTACTTACAACAGAACCTGGCTGTTATTTAATGAAAAACGTAGATGGTAAGATAATATATGTTGGTAAGGCAAAGAATTTAAAAAGAAGGGTATCGTCATACTTTAATAGAGAGCATACTGGTAAAACTAAGGCTTTAGTAGAAAACATCCGTGATTTTGAGTACATTGTAACCCAAACTGAGGTAGAGTCTCTTTTACTAGAGATTAACTTAATTAAAAAGTATTCTCCAAAATACAACATAATGCTTAAAGATAATAAATCTTATCCATATATAGAAATAACAAATGAAACGTATCCAAGGCTTATAATATCAAGACCAAGAAAAATTAAGGGACATAAAGGAAAATTATTTGGGCCATATCCTAATGCTAATGCCGCTAGAAAAACAGTAGAACTATTAAACAGAATATATCCTTTTAGAAAGTGCCATACCATGGATAAAAAGGTATGTTTATATTACCATATTGGTCAGTGTCTTGGTTATTGTGAGAAAAAAATAGACAAAAGTATAATAAAAAAAATGACTGATGAAGTTTCAAGTTTTTTAAAAGGCAATTATGATGAGGTTAGAAAAAAAATTAAGAATCTAATGAATGAAGCTTCAAGTAAACTTAATTTTGAAATGGCACTTGAGTATAAGGAAATGCTTGAATACATTGATAAAGTGCTTGAAAAACAAAAGATTAGTTTAAATGATAACGTTAATAGAGACGTTATAAATTATTATGTTAAAAATGATTATATATCATTTCAGGTGCTTCACTTAAGAGATGGTAGAATAAATATGAGGGATAAGGAGATATTTCCATTAATAGATGATGAAAAGGATACTTTATCTTACTTTGTAACTAGTTTTTATGATAAAAACGAAGTTCCTAAAGAGGTTTTAACAAGTCCTTCTTTTGACGTTGAACTATTAAGCGATGCAATTAACACTAAGTTTTTAACGCCAGTTCGTGGCATCAAAAAAAAGCTTGTAGATATGGCTTATGATAATGCTAAAATAGCATTAGAAGAAGAGTTCGAATTAATAGTAAGAGATGATAAAAGAACGTTTGGAGCAAATGAAGCGTTAGGTAAAATACTTAACATTCCTAATTTAAAAAGAATTGAAACATTTGATAATGCTCATCTTTTTGGAACGTTTACAGTCTCTGGCATGGTAGTGTTTACAAACGGAAAACCGGATAAAAAAGAATACCGTAAGTATAAGATAAACTCTGGTTCTAAAGACGATTATCATACTATGCAGGAAGTAATATATAGAAGGTATTATAGAGTGCTTCATGATAAATTAGAAAGACCTGATTTAATAATAGTAGATGGTGGTATATCCCAAATACACGCTGCAAAAGAAATCTTAGATAGTTTGTATTTAGATATTCCAATCGTTGGACTTAAGAAAAATGATAAACATGCAACAACGTCTTTAATAAGTGAAGATAAAGAATATGACATTGATAAAACATCGGATTTGTTTCATCTTTTAACACGCATGCAAGATGAGGTTCACCGGTTTACCATAAGCTATCATAAAGATATAAGAAGCAAAGGACAGCTATCTAGTATCTTGGATAATGTACCAGGAATTGGTGATAAAAGAAAAAAAGAATTATTAAAAAAATATAGAACTATAACTAGGCTAAAGGAATTAGACGTGGAAGATTTAAAAGAAGATTTGCCAGATAAAGTAGCGGAAGATTTATATGATTTTTTAAAGGAATATAAAAAGGGGATGTTAGAAAATAAATAAATTATTTTCTAGACATCTTCTTTTCTTTTTGCTTTACAATTGGAAATTT
>CAKPCM010000009.1 GCA_934141615.1 uncultured Bacilli bacterium | reverse complement strand
TTCTTACTTTTCTTTTTCATTTTCTTACCTCCTTGTGGTATATAGCGGATTTTCCTCCCACATAGATAAATCTATATGACTATTGTTATTTTTTGTTTTTTTATTTTTATTATTAATCTTTTATTTCAATACCCATATTCTTAGCAGTACCAGCAACTATTTTCATAGCTTCTTCAACAGTATATGCATTTAAATCAGGTAATTTGATTTCAGCGATTTCTTTTAATTGATCCTTAGTTAATGAACCAACAATTTCTGAAGAACCCTTTGTAGATCCTTTTTTGATTTTAGCAACTTTCTTTATTAAGAAAGATGTTGGTGGAGTTAAGAATCTAAGTTCAAAACTTCTATCATCGTAAACAGATATTTCAACTGGAACGATATCTCCCATCTTATCTTTAGTTGCGTCATTATATTTAACACAAAATTCACCAGAGTTAACACCTAATGGTCCAAGTGCAGTACCTACTGGTGGAGCAGGTGTAGCTTTACCTGCTGGTAATTGTAATTTTAATTTTCTTACTAATTCCTTTGCCACGAAAAACACCTCCTATATTATATTTTTTCGCGAGTGGTCAAATAGCTTTATTTTTTAAATCCGCGCCTTCCACTAATCTTTTTTCTTTCATCATCTATATAAAATATATAGCTGCGCATATAATTTTATCACAGCATATATGATAAAAGCAAGTGCTTTTTTTATTATTACTCTTTTGTAAATTGAGTAAGTTCAAGTTCAACGTTTGTTTCTTGACCGAATAAATCTATTGAAACATTTGCCTTTCCAGCATCCAAATCAAGCTCAGTAATCTTACCTGCAAGCATTTTAAATGGACCGTCAGTTATCTTAACGTTATCTCCAACCTCATAGTTAGTAACAACGTTTTCACCAGTGTAACCAATCTCTTTAAAGATTCTTTCTACTTCATCATCATATAAAGGAACTGGTTTTGCACCCTTACCTGATGAACCTAAGAATCCTGTAACACCTGGTGTATTACGTACTATATACCAAGATTCGTCTGACATTATCATTTCTACTAAAACGTATCCTGGAAATAGTTTTTTCATCTTTTCTTTTTTCTTACCATCTTTTATTTCTACTTCTTTTCTTTCTGGAACTATTACTCTAAATATGTTTTCTTGCATATCCATTGAATTAATTCTCATATCAAGTTTTTCTTTAACTTTAGCTTCGTGTCCAGAATATGTATTTACTACGTACCATTTTTTCTCTTCCATACTAACCAATTAACTCCTTTACCTTTGTTATTCCTGCAATTACTAAATCAGTTGCAACAAAAAATAAACATATAAATAGCATAAATAATAATGTTGCGACAGAATACTTTACTAAGTTCTTCTTTGATGTCCAAATGACTTTTTTTCTTTCTTCTTTAACACCAGTAAAAAATTCTTTTAGCTTTGCAATTAAACTTTTTTTATTTTTCTTTTGTTTTGCCATATTATATCTCCTATAATCCAAAATAAAAACACCTTTTAAGTGCTAACTACCTAAATATTAGCACAAATATCCATAATAGTCAATTTATTTCTTTTAAAATATTCGTTATCTTACTTCTTACCCTAACTAATGTTCTTTCTATCGCTTTTGGAGTTTTACCTAAGGTATCTGCTATCTCATCATATCCAAAGTTATTTATTCTAAGATCATATACTGTTCTTTCAAAATCGGTTAACTCTTCGGATAAACGCTTGTTAAAGTAATCATTATCTTCTTTGCTTACTAATAAGTCCTCTAATCCACCTTTAGAAGTTGTTAAAAAGTTATCAAAACTTCTTATATCATCTTCCATTGTATAATCTAAAGAATATGATTCATTTAATATACTATGTTTTTTTCTGTTAGCATTTTTAACAGCGGTTAATATTTTTCTTTTAATACATAAAAACGCAAACGTTGAAAACTTAATATCCTTCTGCTCTTTAAAACTGTCAACAGCTCCTATAAGACCAATTAATCCCTCTTGGTATAAATCATTAAAATCAAGGCCTTTTCCCTCTACATAAGTACTATATTTATTAGCATAATACGTTATTACTGGTTTATACTTTTGAGCGATAAGAAATTTTGTTTCATCATTATTATCGGATATCATATATAACAATTCACCATCATCTGGTAAGTTTTCATAATCTTTTTTAGCCTGCATATAAGCACCTACTTTCGTTGTCTTACAACTTCATATATCATTATACCTGCTGCAACTGAGGCATTTAAACTATTTATTTTTCCATACATTGGTATGTTTGCTATAAAATCACAATTTTTCTTAACAAGATTACTCATTCCAAATCCTTCGCTACCTATTATTAACGCAACAGGAATAGTGTAATCTATTTTGTCATATGAAACACTATTTTCTAAATCTGTTCCAACTACCCAAACACCATTATCTTTTAATTTCTTTATTGTGTTATTAAGATTTGTTACCTCAACAATTTTTACGTTATCTAATGCACCAACACTTGTCTTCATAACGGTTGAGTTTACTGATACACTTCTATTTTTAGGAATTATTATATAGTCTACACCAGCAGCCTCACAAGTACGGATAATTGCACCAAAGTTATGTGGGTCTTCTAAATGATCTAATATAACGATAAAAGCTTTATCTGGCATATTATTTAGCATATCTTGTTCGCTTAAATATTCATAATCAGGAATTTCTAAAATAACACCTTGATGATTCTTTTTCTCTAGTTTATCCATCTGACTAGTAGTTAGGTAGTTTATTAAAACTCCCTTTTCTTTTAAAGCTTCATCTATTTGACTTCCCTTTAAATTGTCATTTAGATAAACTTTTTTTATTTTACGATTATTATTTATAAGTTCTTTTGCTACGTTTCTTCCAAATACATACATATTATCACTCCATTGTTATCCATTTCATTAATTCTTTTATTCTATTTGTGTTTTTATTTATATATAACATTCCGAACAATGCTTCTAATGCCGTTGCTTTCTTATAAGTTACTATATCAGTATGCTTAGGTTTTGAATTAGGCTTATAGTTTCTAGCTCGACCTACCGTATATAACTCATCTTCATTTAGTATGTTCTCATTAATTAGTTTCTCTAAAATATCTGCTTGTGCATATGCACTAACATATTTAACAGCCTCTTTTTGAAGTTTATTAGCATTATTTATGCCTTTTAGTACTAAGTAATTTCTTATTTCAACTTCATACACAGAATCGCCTAAGTACGCCAAAGCACCTGCGTTTATTAAATTTGCTTCCATTTTCTCACATCCAATAGTATTAAAACATAATAAAATGCAAAAAACAAGGATTTATTCCTTGCTAATCTATCTTTAAAATTTTTTCCCCATTTTTAGAATATAAATACTTTTCCCTAGCATATCTTGCTGCATACTCTGGATTCTTAAGTTTATCAACATCATCAGTTAAGGTTGTTTCATCTTCTTTTAGAGTTTCTAATTGTTTAGTAAGTTCTCTTTTTTCTTTTTTCTTCTCCCCTATTTTTATAACATTATCAATCGATGATATAACTGATAGACCAATTATAAAAAAACATAAAATAGACGTAAGAATTACTCTGCGGCGTTCTTTAGCTGTTAATTTATTTACCATTTATATCATCTCCATTATATTTTCATTATATAACTCTTGAGTTTTTATTTCAACTTTTTTGTGTTAGAAAAGTAAAGTACTTTACAAAAGAGTATACCAAATATAAATGATAAAAAAATGTAGAAAGATAAACTACCATAATTTATTTTATAAAGTAAAAGATAAAAAATTATTACGTGTGATAACACAAATAACATTTCAAGCATAAATTTAACTACGCTTTTTTTAACTTTAATTAAATTAAATAACCTAAGACTTGATAAGAAAAACATACCATATATAAAGGAATAAAATAAAACTTTAAATTGCTCTTCTAACGTCATTATTTAAATAATTTAGTAATTATTGAATTTTCCTTTTTAGACTTTCCTGTGTCAAAGTAAGAAAATGCATCTACTACTCCCTTTATCATAATGGTACCTTCATAAGTATCAAGTTTTATTATTTCTAAATCTTTTCCTTTTATTCCAAGAGGACCCGCTGACGTTTCTAGTAAAAACTCTTCATTATCAAAACTATCTATTTTAGTTACTCCACTTATTTGAATATTTTGTCTTTCTGTAATACTTATGCTATGGTTTAATAATTCTAATTTATCAGTATCTTTGTTCATAGTGCCTCCTGATAAATTATATTAAATAAAAAAAAGAATATAACTAGTTTTCTTTGTTATATTCTTCTAATATTGCTCTTTCTATTTCTTCTCTTAGTTCTTTATTAACTGGGTACACATAGTCTATGTATTTATCATCTGATACTTTTCTATTTGGCATTGCTGCAAACATTCTAGAGTTTCCTTCGATAATTCTAATACCATTAATTTTAAGTACGCCATCTAATTCTATTACTGCGTATCCTTTTACTCTAGAATTTTCCTTTTCTTCTTTCTGTACTGATACTTTCGTTACCTTCATAAACATCACTCCTTGCCATTTAAGTTTATTACCTTAATTTTATCACAATAATCTAAAAAATAGTGGGCTGAATTGCTATTTTTTAGATTTCTTTCTAATAATTATTAATACTGTTAATAAAACTGCTAATCCTGCAATTATTAACGTATAATTAGCAACCTTTCTACCGGTTATTATTGTTACTATTAATTCTGCTGAATCATAGCTACCTTCTACTTTCGTTTTTTGGTTTACTAATTTAACTTCATAATAATCAGTTCTAGGTTTTCCATCAGAACCAAATATTCCCTTATCACTTATTGTAAACGTTGCACGAGAGTCCTTATCCTTTATGATGTCATAGCCTTCTGGAGCTTGTTTTTCAACAAATCTATATTCACCACTTGGAAGTTGTTTTACCTGAAGTAATCCAGAATTTGTTTCTAATTCATATGTTGCACCAGTAGAACCATCTTCTAAGTTTTCTACGTATGAATAAACAGAACCAGAATCGTGTTTCAATAAAACGTCTTTATATATTCCGTTTACTTTTTGTTGAAGAGAATATTTACCACCATCTAGTGTTTCCCCATCTTCGCTTACTTTGTTAAACACAACACCTGTTACACCATTAACAAATGTTACAGGAGATGGATTTTCACCTTCTTTTACAACAACTGTCTTAGTTAAGTTTTCTTCTGAAGGTAACGTGTAACCACAAGCTGTTGCAGTTTCAGTTACGTAATACGTTCCAACAGGTATCTTTTTGATGTCAAATTCCCCGTTGCAAGTTTTAATTTCATTTGTTGTGTTTGCTGGACAAGTTGCTGCTAGTGAATGATATGTATAGTGTCCATTTGAGTTTTCTGTTACGCAAACATACTTATTATCTTTTTTCATGGTGAATATTGGACCGTTTTCTCTTCCACCCTCATTAGGACAAGTTTTAACAGTACAAGAATCACCAGCTAAAGATACGAAATTACCATTTTCATCAATTGTTTTCTTTGTTAATTTCAATTCGTTTTGGGTGTTTTCAAACGCAGTTGAAGACTCAGCATAATTATTTGTACCAATTCTATCATTATCCGTTACTTTAACGGTTATAGTTTGATTATTTTTTAAATATCCACTTGCTACTCCAACTTCTTTTAACTGATATTCACCGGTTTTAGTTATTGCATTATTACCAGTTTCTCTATAATATGCATATCCTGAAGCATCTGTTTCAGTTGTTGTACCTATTTCATTTCCTTTTTTGTCATATACTTTAAATTTTACACCAGACATCGGTTGACCTGTCGTTTTATCAATTTTTCTTACTCTTAGTTGATATTTTGGAGCAGAACCAGTATATACATACATATATGAAGTTAAACTAGTTGAGCCTTTTCCTAAAGTCTGATAAAATGCGTTGCCATCTTTTTTTATATAAAACGCCGTCTCATTAGTATTAAGTTTTGATGAGCCATCATCTTTATAAGCATATTTAAAGGTTATTCTAACAGGGTTAGATGCCAATATTTCCTTACTTGTTGTAACTTCTAAACTAGTTCCATTTTTAGTAACTTTTACTTTTACATCAGAAGATGAAGATGTTACATCATAGTACTTTAATACATTCTTGTTTTGTTTGTTAGAAGTGGAATGTGTAAAAGTCTTAGACCAAGTTGCCGCTTTTGTTTCTGTTGCTGCAGTAAAACTTCCGTCTATTTTTTGAGGTTTACTGGCTGCAGATGATGCAGTAGTCTTTGTAAATGAAATCGTCTCATTGAATCTAGCTGCACAACGTAAAACGGACTTGTATTCATTATATACCTTTGTCCTATCCTTTATAAGAGAATACAAACTAGTAACCCCTGATTGATTCCCATATACCGTTCCATTTGATTGATATGGGGTATAATTATCATTTAATATCTTTGATGCATCTATATTATATCTTTCCTTTGTAACTAGCTCCCAGACTATAGCTTGAGTAGCTATTATAGAAGCATCATTATCATCCCAACAAGAAAACACTTTTTTTAAGTTATCTATATTTGAATAAACATCCCACTCATGGTTATTTTTTTCATTCAATGTAGAAAAATCACTTTCTGAAGTTATTTTTGTATATCCACTAATTGAATCTTGATTGAATTTAACAGTAGGTTCAACACAAAAAACTCTAGAATTACCATCAGTTTTCCACTTTACCAAATATTTTGTTTCTCTGCTTAAATCAGTATTACCCTTTCTTGTATGATATACCAAGTTAGCATAATTTAAATGTTGTGACCCAGTCCATATATTGTTTGTACGGCTTATTGTTGTTGCAAAAACATTAGTTGGTAGGAAGCAAAAGCAAATAGCTAAAGCTAACATCAAACCAAATATTTTTTTTCTATTCACCTTCACCACCTCCTAAAATTTGTAAATCATCAACAGAAGCCATATTTATAAATGAACCGGCTTCTTTTCTTGTTATATCAAATGCTATTGTTAAATACTTTTTGTCGTTTTCATAAATTAGAGTATCTGCTAAAGTTTTATTGACAACTGCCCCTTCATCGGTCATTTCCCAGCCTTTATTTTCAGCATATTCAGGATTAAAACTCATTCCATCAGGAATCTGTTCTGTTACTAATGAAATGTATCCTGGATAATACTTGACGTTTTGAAGTTCTATTGTATAAATAACTTTTATCTTTAAATTATTAATATTTTTTACATCTAATTTAGCTAACTTCGTATTCCCATAATCGTGTTTAGTAACAACACCTAAAGCATTAGTCACTTCAGCCCTTGTAATATATTTATTCATCTTAACTTTAAATTTCTTTCTTAAGGATAATCCTAAGTTAATATATCTAACAACACGTGTTTCACTATTAACAGATATCGTATCAGTTTTACCATACGCTACCGTATTTCCCTGATTATCATTGTCACTTGATTCTTCGTCAGATGAGTTTGAATCATTTTCTGGTGTTACTTCAAACGATTTAAATACTGATAATTTACTCACATCGTATACATCTTCCGATGGAGATCCAGTTACACCATATTTATCACTATTAAACTCTGCCGTTACATAGTAATTTCCCTCTGAAATAGCAGAGAACGTATAGATACCTTCTTCGTTAGGTGTTGTTTCTGCTCCAACTTGATTTCCGTCTTCATCATATAATCTAAGAATTACGTTATCCAATTTTTTCTCATCATCATCCATAATTCCATCAACATCAAAATCTTCCCATACAACACCAGTTATTTTCTTACTAACTACATCTAATGTTATATCCCTAAAATCAATGTATCCTGATTCAGTTCCATCTGGCTTAGTATACGTCAAATATGATTTAAACGTATAACTATCATCCGGCTTATTATTTAACGTTTTAATATTTGATCTTATATCAATATCAGCAGATGCCGCTAGTGAAGTATAACTTGTTTTGTATGCCGTAATATTTGAATATGTATTATCATTCGTTTTAAAATCAGAGCATGGTTTTGACCAGTCTACCGAACCCGCTGTTTCGCTACTAGTTATTTTACCAGGAGAATCACTTGTACATAAAGCATTTTCTGGTAAACTTGTTAATTGATACGTTCCATTAAATGATGCACCTTTTTCACTATCAACATAAGGTAACACGGTTGTTACTGATAAATTATTTATGTTAGTTGTCATATTATTATGAAGCTTAGTAGATATTTCAAAGGAATCATTCATATCAATATTAGTTACGTTTTGACCCTTAGAATAAATATATTGACCATATGATACATTTTCAGTATTTTCTATTCTTATTACACTATTTGTTGTTCTAAAGTAATCAATACTAGATTGGTCATTAGTAATGGACTTATCCATGTTTGATGGATTTCCTGTATGAGTAGTTAATATAAATCCTGTTTTTCCATCTGATAGTGTTGAGTGTGCTTTTGTTACATCAACACTAAAATCAAAGTATATAGGTTCTATCCAACTATTTGGTTCTATGTTTGTAATTGTATAAGTTAATGTTCTACCATTATTAGTAATTGTTGGAACATTAGTATAATCTTTATTATAAACGTATATAACTCCTTCAGGTAAATCAAAGCTTACTTGCATTGAAGAAAGTCTCGAATATCCAAATATATTTGATTGAACATTCATTGCGGGTGATATTACATCAGTTGATGCATAAACGGTATAAACGTTATTTTTAGATGCATCAATTGTAATATCATCATAACTAAATTTATCTTTTAAACCAACACCAACAGTAGTTCTTGCCTTGTATGGAGTTACATACACATCAGGTGTTGCACTAGGAGTTTTTGTAATTACCTTCTTAGTTGAAGCGTCAGTCCAGCTAAATGAAACTTGCCCATTAAATTTTATATTACTTAGGTCCTTAGCTTCATCTGCCGTTCCACTTATTGTTCTTACTTTATACTTTGTACTTAATTCTATTATAGTTCCTGGTTTTATTTCGAATGTTTCTTCAGAATTATCCTCTGAATTAGCGTACGTATTTTTTTCTATTGTTATGTTTATATGATTTATGACCATAGTACTATCCGTATAATTTTCCGGAGTAGGAGTAAAACAATCATCATTATTTGCCGTTTTGCAATAAGAAACCGTTACCTTTGGACTTGCCGTTATTTTAGCTCCGTCTAATGTTGCGGTTAAATTATAATAACTAAACGTTGCTGAATCATAACCAATTGGTAATAAATTTGAGTTAACTGGGATTGTTACGTTTAATTTATCAATCGAGTTATCAGCATCATATGCATACTCAAATTTAGATCTCATTTCTACTTCTTCACCCATTGCTGCGGTAAAATAGTCTCCTGTTAAACCACTTTTTTTGCTGTTTGTAACTTCTACAAATGAAGAATCTTCATTTACATAAAAACTATTAGATGTTGTTGATGTTGCTTCACCAGTTGAATTTACCTTACTTGATACGCTAGTTTCTGAAACCATTCCTAAATCATTTTGGAAAGCCTGTAACTTAACGTTAAAGTCTCTTTTATCGCTTTCACTTCTAACTGATGGAACAGTAACATAGTAACTACCTACAGCATAGAAATTGCTGCCATTTATTCTTGTAGCTGTACCACTAGACACCAAGTTTTCAATTGAAAATTTATAATATTGTGGTGTTACTATAATTGGTTTTTTAAGTGTTATTACTTCGTTATTTTGACCAGTTACAGTATATGTTATTTCTTTTGTTCCCTTGCTTGTCGTATCTATTGTTGTTGGCTCATATTTACATTTATTATTTTCGTTACAATCCTTTTTTTCATTATTAATTTTAATACCATTATCCTCATATTTAGAATCTTTTGAAACAACTCCTGTTTCCGTTGAAACAACATCTGACGTTATAGAAGATTCGGCATCTGTAACTTTGATTTCTCTTTCTATTTCCTTTATTTGACCATCATCTTGAGTGATTTTATATATTTGCTTATAAGTGCCTGACGTAGACAATACTTCTTCTAATTGCTTTTCATCATTATCCTTTTTATAAGTAACTGTATATTTATCTTTCGATAATTTTGATGCTTTAGAAGTTTCATATATTCCGTATTCTTTAAAGTCTGCTTCTTTAGTATCTTTGACCACATACTCTGTTAAAGGTCCTTCTAGAGAATACGAATCATTTTTAGGACTTGTTACCTCGATTTTTTTATACATAGTAACAGTTGATGTGCTATTTTTATTTCCAACTATATATGCTATCTTATAATTTCCTTCTTCTGAAAGATCAATCTTACCACTAGATAGTGGGGTGTCATCTTTATAATACATTATTTCACAATTGCTACCATTACATTTTGCAGCAGTCTTATCATCTATTCCAACTAATGAATCATCTGTGTAAGATGTGCTAACAGGATATTTTTCAAACTTAAGCGAAGTGTTTGATGCATTTGTAATAGTTACCTTAGAAGAAGATATTGTTTTTACATCCGTTTGACCAGATACATAATTATCTTTTCCAAAGCTTTTTATTGTGTTAGTATTATAGGTTCCTAAGTCAGGAACG
The DNA here is from genome assembly GCA_934141615.1 of uncultured Bacilli bacterium. Classification (GTDB taxonomy): domain Bacteria; phylum Bacillota_I; class Bacilli_A; order RF39; family UBA660; genus Aphodocola. Next base: position 18,136 of record CAKPCM010000009.1, on the reverse strand, counting down.
CTGCTTGCTGTAAAGTATTTCAATTTATTATGCTCGTAAGCTCCATAAGTGTTTTCATCAGTTAATATATTTAAATCTTCTTCGTCGGACCCATCATCTGCTGCCTGTGATGCTAATAAATACACATCAGCCGACGTAGATAAATGTTTACCTTTTAAGTTACTAACGTTTGTATTAGACTCAAAACCTAACAAAAGACCAAAAGTTGCATTTCTTGTTGTTGAGTTAACATACCTTGCAATACCCGGTTGCAACTTTGCTTTAAGCTTTATGTCTTCATTATATGTTATATTTGTTTTTGGAATCTTATCTTCATTTATCTTTTGAGCACTTGAATTACTACCTCCTGATATCGTTATCTCAGGTGTTAAAACTTGCTTTTCAGAATTTAAAACTCTTAATGATATATTTTGATGTTGCATAGAACATACATTAACATTATGATCTTTTATAGTAAGAACATATCCATTATTATCGTTTGTTACGTCTGCGCTAACAGCCTCTTCGTTAGCTACCCAAGAAACTCCTGTTTTATCTATGTCTTGTGGTAATTTAGCAGTAATTGTTACTGTATCAGCATACAAAACTTTTTCTGTATCACCACAATCAGGATTAGATAAATAATAATTTAATGTATATATCGCCTCACTATATGTATCAACCGATACATTTCCTTCGTTATTATTTAACTTAATAGAAACCTTACTCAAATCAACCGTAGAATCTGATTTTGTTTCGTTCGTAGCAGCTCTTACAATAAGTGCAATAACTACTGATAATAAAAGAACACCAATAAAAGCAGAAACATATTTATGTTCCTTTATAAAGTTTAATATCCTTATTCTGGTTATTATAAACCAATCCTTAATCTTAGTTTTAGTTGCTACGTTCATGATAGAGTCCCTCCATTTTATTGTATACATTTTAATTTAACCATAAATGATATAAAAAATCAATTATTCCATCAAAAAAAGTTCATTATTATGAACTTAAAACAACACTATTTATTAAAATGTCCGAATAACTAAAACTTTTAACGTCTGTTTCGGTTTTAAACGTCCAAATATTTTTATACGTATCAAGTACAAACCCTTCATAAGTTTCGCTTTTATTACGACCTACATCAACCCAAACTTTTATTTTCTTACCCTTTAAAGACTCTATTTTCTTTTTTATCTCACCTATCAAGTTTTGCCTCCTTATCTTGGATATCCAGTTGTCATAACACCTCTTGTATTAACCCCACCCATACCATCTTTTCCATTTGAGGTTTTATCAAGTAATTCAATTAAATCAACTTCCTTCGTCTTATCAAGCAAACTAAGCGTTAGTGCTATAATTGCAGGATCAAGTGCATGTATATTAACCTTTTTTGGACTAGATGCAAAATTAGCTCCTGCCTTTATAAGCATGTCATATTCAGACTGACATGCCCCCGCAATTATTATTAATTTGTCATAATCCTTTTGGAATCTTCTGCACACTTTAACAGCTTCCTTAAAATACTTAGAATTTTGTTTTACAAGTGAATCATGGCCTGTTATAACAACTATATCTGGATTTATATCTTCCAAATATTTTTCTATATTAGAAGCCATTTGTTTTTCATCTGAATAAACCCCAAAAGCAAGTACGTTTGCCTTCTTATAAAACTCTAAACATCTATCTAAGTATTCTTTATCACCGTCAACATGAAGTATTTTCCCAGGGATATAGAAATAGTCACTTCTTTCAAAGTTTCTAAGATGTTCTATCTGGTCATAAAAACGTCTATCTGATGAGGTTTCATTTTTTGTTACAAGAAGTAAATCAGATACTTCGCTATCCGCGCATAACCTTACGTTTACACCTTTTAAATAAGCATTATTATCTATTATTTTCTCTATTTTAAATACTACGTCATTATCGTGAGAAATTCTAGTTACCAAATCTCCTACTTTAAACATTTATATCACCCAAATAATTTTATGCAACAAAAAAACTAAACATTCCGTTTAGTTTAAATTGTTTGCAATATCCATAAATTCATCCATAGTTATGTTTTCTGCTCTAAAAGTTACATCCTTATTATATTTTTTTAAAACCTCATCTATTTTGTCCAAGTCATAAGCTTTCAAATTATTTTTTAAAGTCTTTCTTTTTTGACAAAAGGCATCCCTTACTAACTTAAAGAATAATTTTTCATTATCAACCTTTGAAGTATTACGTTTCTTAGTAAACGTTACAACAGCAGAATCTACGTTTGGTTTTGGATAAAAAACGTTTCTAGATACAACAAATGCCTTTTTAATATCAAAGTAATAATTTAAAAATATAGTTAATGAATTATATGATTTTGTACCTGTCTTGGCAGAAAATCTATCCGCAACTTCATTTTGAACCATAACTATTATTTTTTCTACATCTATTTGTTCTTCTATAAACTTAGTTATTATTGGTGTTGTTATATAATAAGGAAGGTTTGCAACAACCATTAAAGTTTTGTATTCATACTTTTTTAAATCATCTTTTACACATCTATTTAAGAAATCATCAAAAATAATATCAACGTTAGAGAAATCCTTTAAAATAACGTTTAATGGCTCTTTTAAGGTTTCATCTATTTCATAACCAAGTACTTTTTTTGCCTTTAAAGAAAGCTTTTTAGTTAGTGCTGCTGCCCCAACGCCTATTTCTATAACCAAAGTATCTTTTGTTATATCAGCTTCTTTTACAATGTTATTTAATATGTTTTGATCCAGCAAAAAATTTTGACCAAATCTTTTTTTAAAGACAAAGTTATTACTGTTTAATATGTCTTTTGTATTCATATGTATCACCTCATATAACGAAAAAACAAATAAAATTAATTATTTGTTTTTATTTTACCATAATATTTAAATTATCTCCAAGTAACAGCAACATCTATTTGTGTTGGATTACGTTTAACAAAACTTCCTGTATCACAAACTATAGCAGCTCCAAGTGAGCTTTCAATGATAGACCCCTTAGGTCTAATGCTATAATTAGCTGCTACCATTACGTAATTTCCTAACATTTTAACCCCATCTTCACGTACCCAGTAAGGATATTCTGCTTCAGAATAGCCAGCACGTCTCATTGAGTTAATAACGCTAGTCATATTTAAATTATAGTATGTCTCTCTTCCGGATGGCCCATTAACTACACCCTTGCTTTTGGAAAGTACATCACCAGCCCAGCTACTTTTAGTAGTCGTTGTAGTCGGTACAGTAGTTGTTGTCGTAACAGTTGTCGTGCTTTCTGGTTGCGTAGTAGCTGAAGTAGTAGTAACCTCTTTATTTTGAGTAACTGCTATTACTGATGCTACATAATTATTTGGGTCAAATGTTTTCTTAGTAGTAGAAACGGTTATAACGTCTTTTCCACTATCAGAAAATAATATTCCGGCCTTTGAAAAACCAATAAATGCTATTAAACATACAAATAAAATGAGTAAAGCACCTTTAATTTTTCTATTAAAATGTTTCACTTTTTCACCTCACACCCATAACTTGGGCTCGTGTACAATGATACCATATATAACACTACAAGTCAAATTTAGACATTACGTTTTGACTAGTTACGTTTTTTACCTCATCTTTAGATATACCTTTTAAATCTGATATTTCTTTTATAATATATTTAAGATATAAAGGATTATTAGGTTTTCCTCTATATGGTTCTGGAGTTAGATATGGACTATCTGTTTCAAGTGAAATACTAGTAATTGGAATGCCTTTTACTACTTCTTTTACTTTTTTTGCATTCTTAAAAGTTACAACTCCTCCAATACCTATTAAAAAGCCTTTTTTTATAAAACGATTGGCCATCTCTAAACTTCCGGAATAACAATGAAGAATCCCTGTTACATTATATTCATTTAATAAATTATAAGTATCTAAAATAGATTCCCTTGAGTGAACTATAACTGGCAAATGAAGACTTTCTGCTATCATTAACTGTTTTTTAAATATTTCTACTTGCTCTTGTTTATTTTCCTTAGTCCAATAATAATCAAGACCTATTTCACCTATTGCTACAACCTTTTCATTTAAAGCAAGCTCTTTTATTTTTTCTATTTCAAAAGTGTCCACACCTTCTATGTTTTCTGGGCCTATTCCAACTGCTGCATAAACTTCTTTATACTTATTTGCTAAGCTAACAGCTTCCATACTGCTTTTTAAGTCATAACCATTTATTATCATTTTAGTAACACCATTTTCTAGGGCCATTTTTATTTGTTCATCTACATTTTCATACTCCAAACTTAATAGATGACAATGAGAATCTATAATCATTTTATATCACCAAAAAAATTATACCATATTACTGATATAATTTTAGCGCTAAAAATTTTACAAATAAAATTGTTACAACAGCACAATATATAATATCCATTATATTGTGACTATCAATATAGGTTAGTAAAGAAAATGCTATTAAAAGTACAAATAATCCTATTTTAAGCAAATAACCAACATCTACCTTACTTGTAAGTTCATTTCTGTGCATCAAAATATCTTCCTTTCATCATAGATTTACTACGAATACTACTTGACACAACAATGACAATATAACACATATAAACTTACCAAGTAAATAATTTTGACAGACTAATACAAAATTTGACAAAAATTTTACGCATTTTCAAAATACTCTTCTAGAAATGCTGTGGAAAACTTTATTATATCGTCGTTTTCCTTTTTTTTATTATCTTTAAAAGAAATTATAAAAATACCTGATAAATCACCGTTAGGTCTTAAAAAATAAGCAGAAAATGGCTCTTTTATCAATAAAGATTTAGTTAACTTTATCTCATCTTTATTAACTAAGGATGCCTTTAATAATGCCTTTTCCAAATCATCACTTATTTTTTCTCCTATAACCTCTTCTTTATTTGATATCTCAACAGAATTTAAACTAGTTACATAAATATCAGCCTTTAGCTTACTTGCTAAAGCATTTACATATTTAGTTATAAATTCCTCTTTTTTACTTATAATTGAATGTTTTTTTAGCGTTATTGTTTCTGAATCATTTAGAAAAATCTCAAGTAATTCTCCAGGTTTAAGATGCATATTTTTTCTTATTTCTTTTGGTATTACAATTCTTCCTAACTCATCTATTCTTCTAGTTATTCCAGTTGTTTTCATACAATTCTTCCCTTCTTTTTTAGAATGTATAAATTGTATGATTTTATTCAATTACATCAAGCATTTTTACTAAATAATGTAAAAAATGTTTTTCTAAATTGTTTATTTTTAATGATATTCTTAAAATATTATTAATGTACTTAATTTCGAAATTAGGGTTTATTTTAAATAGTCCAGACAAAAGATTTGCACCATCTTGTCTTTTTGATACAACACTTGTTATAAAAACAGATATTTCTCTTTCGGTTTGAATTACTTTAAATATTCCCTTTTTCTTAGCATTACATTCAAATAATTCTTCTAACATATAAATAATTATGTCATCATCAAGAGTTCCAAACCTATCTGTTAATTCTTCTTTTACCTTGATAAACTTATCATAACTATCAATTGTATTTATTTTCTTATGAATTTCTATTTTTAAATCTTCGCTATCGGCATACTTATCGCTAATATGAGTTGCAACTTCTATAAGTGGCTTTTCATTTACTTCTTTATCTTCATCCTCTTCTTCTGTTTTAGAAACATCATTTTTAAGTCTTTCTACTTCCTCATTTAGTATTTTAAGATACATATCATAACCAACGGTATCTATAAAACCTGATTGTTCAGATCCTAAAATATCACCCGCTCCTCTGATTGCTAAATCACGCATCGCAAGTGCATAACCACTTCCTAATTCGGTAAATTCTTTTATAGCATCAAGTCTTTTTACCGCTATATCATTTAATTCTTTGTTTTTTTGATACATAAGGTAGGCATATGCTATTACTTTTCCTCTTCCTATTCTACCTCTTATTTGATATAGCTGACTAAGTCCAAAATGATCGGCATCCAAAACTATTAGTGTATTTGCATTTTCTATATCAATTCCCGTTTCTATTATTGTTGTACATACTAGTACGTTATATGTTTTATCAACAAAACTTTCCATTGTTTTTTCTATTTGATCTTTTGTCATTCTACCATGTATATAAGTTATCTTAGCTTCTGGAACTAACTTTTTTATTTTTACTAGTTTATCTTCTATATCTAATACTCTATTATATAAAACAAACACTTGTCCGTCCCTAGCTAATTCTTTATAAATAGCGTCCCTTATAACTTGATCATTTTCTTTTAAAACATAAGTTTGAATTGGATATCTATAAGCAGGTGGTGTTTCTATTAAAGATAGACCTCTAACGCCAGTTAAAGACATTTGAAGCGTTCTTGGAATCGGTGTTGCAGATAACGTTAAAACGTCTATATTTTCTTTATATTCCTTTATTTTTTCCTTGTGAGTTACACCAAAACGTTGTTCTTCATCTACTACTAATAAACCTAAATCTTTATAAATAACATCACGGCTTAATAATCTATGAGTTCCAACTATTAAGTCTACTTTACCACTTTTTAGTTCTTCTAATATGATTTCTTTTTGGCGCGGAGTTACAAATCTGTTAAGCATTCTTATGTTTATACCAAAGCCATCAAATCTTACAACAGCATTATCGTAATGTTGTTTTGATAAAATGGTTGTAGGACATAAAAACGCTACTTGCTTACCACTTTTTATAGCCTTAAAAATAGCTCTAAAAGCAACTTCCGTCTTACCATAACCAACATCACCACATAATAATCTATCCATTGGATGAGGCTGTTCCATATCCTCTTTTATATCATTAATCGCTCTTAATTGATCTTTTGTTTCTGTATACGGAAATTTACTTTCAAATAAAGTTTGGTCTTCATCGTCAGCAAAAAACGCAAAACCTTTTACCAATTTTCTTTTAGCAGATGTCTCGAGTAATTTTCTTGCTATATCTTTTACTTTTCCTTTAACTCTTGCTTTTTGTTTGGCCCACTCGGTTCCACCCAATTTATTTAACCTAGGTTTTGCACCCTCATTAGATGAATATTTACTTATATATTCTATTTTTGAGGCTGGAATATATAGCTTGTCACCATCTTTATATTCTACGTTTAAATAGTCTTTTTTAAGACCTTTTGTAGTAAGCGTTACAATTCCTAAGTATCTTCCTATACCATGGGACATATGAACTACATAATCACCAATTTTTAACTTATTAACATCTTTTATTTTAGATCCATATTTAAATTTGCTTCTGTAAGTGGTAACACTATTTGATTTATAAAGTTCGTCTTTTGTTAAACATACTAAATCATTGATGATAAATCCGTTTGGCATGTCACCTTTAACAATGTTTATGACGTCTTTTTTTAAATCAGATAAGTTTGTTATAACACTTGGAAGTATTGTTTTACTTACAAAATCCGCTACCGCATGATCATCATTTAAATACACAACTATCATTTTTTTAGAATTTAGCATATTTTTAAGAAAGTGATTAATTCTATCATAATTACCATTAAACTTTTCTATCTCAGTTGATGAATAAATTTCTTTTTCACTATCTTTTAAATCATAATTATCTAATTTTAAAATATCTACATATTTATCCTTTATAACATCATTTAAATCAAACATATATTTATCTATGTTAAATTGATCGGTTTCTTTAAATTCTAATACCTCATTCATCGTTTTTTCGTATGCTAATTTAATACTATTTAAATCTAGGTAAACGGTGATATCACTATCCAAATAATCCTCTATTTTACTTACTTTTTTAACCACTCTAGGTAAAAGACTCTGTCTTTCTAAAATACCTTCTACGTTTTTTTCATTTATAAACTCAGTAAAAGGACATATTTCGACGTTTTCCTTTTTTTTCATTGAAAGCTGCGTATCTGAGCTAAACTCACGAATGCTTTCTATTTCATCGTCAAAAAACTCTAGTCTAACAGGATTTTCATATCCATAAGGAAAAACATCTAAGATATATCCTCTATTCGCATATTCTCCTGTTTTTGTTACTATGCTATCTCTTTTATAACCAATCATATTTAGTTTCTGAATTAATAAATCCCTATTTATCTCATCCGTTTCTTTTATATTTATATTTAAACTGTTCCATAATTCTTTACTAGGCAAAAATCTTAGGTATCCCATGAAATTTGTTATAACTATTTTACCTATATTATTTTTTGAAAGCTCATTTAACGTTTCTATTCTCTTTGACATCAAGTCAGGAGATGTTGCGACTGCCTCACTAACTAAAAAATCATCCATCGGAAATAGTAAGGTATTATCTTTATCATATTGATTAAGTGATTTATATAACATATTAGCTTCATACAAAGTGTTTGTAACAACTAATATATTTTTTTTACTAGCACCAAAAAGATTCCAAACATAAGATGCTTGGACCTTATCATTCAATCCCATTACCAAAACAGGACCATTACTATTTAAAATTTTGTTTTCAAAAATGTTATTAAACACTTTTATCACCCAATTTCTAGTTTTTTATCCTTGTGTTATATTTACTCATAAGTTCTGGAAAAGGTGTGTGAAATGACTCTAAAACGGCGTCTGCTGCCATTTTTATCGTAGGCATTAACTTTCTTTTTTCATTTTGATTAAGTTTGCCTAAAACGTAATCTTTAGTGTCTATTCCCTTATCATTAGATATACCAACTTTTATTCTACGATATTCATTAGTGCCAAGGTTAGCTTCTATGTTTTTAAGGCCGTTATGCCCTCCAGATGATCCCTTTTCTTTTAACTTAATAGTTCCAGTAGGCAAGTCTAAATCATCGCTTACAACAAGGATATCCTCTGTTTTAATATCTAAATACTTAACAAAATTAATCATTACATCACCTGATAAATTTATATATCTTTGTGGTTTAACAAAAATAACGTGAGCCATATCCAAATAACAATCAAAATACAAAGCACCATCACGTTCTTTCCATTTGTATACTTCTAGCCTTTTAGCAATTTCATCAAGTACCATAAATCCCATATTATGCCTTGTATTATAATATTCTCTACCAGGATTTCCTAAACCCACTACCATTTTTATTTTCATCTTTAATCACCACCATTAAATAAGTTATTAATATATTCTGTATAACTACCATCTTCATTATGCACCACTATGTTACTTAAAACAGAAAGTCCTGGTTTTCCATTTTTTGCACCTTCTATTAAAACCATATTAGATTTTGACTTCTTAAATGGATAAACAAACTGTATTCTCTTTGGTTCTATATTATTATTTTTCATAGATGATATTATATCAATTAATCTCTCCGTTCTATGAACCATCGCTATTTTACCATCATTTTTTAGAACTTTTTTAGCAATTTTAAAAATATCATCCAAATTCAAATAAATCTCATGTCTTGCAACTGATTTTATTTTATTTTCGTTAATATTTGAATTCTCATTTATCTTAAAGTACGGAGGATTACACGTTATTAAATCAAAAGAATCTGTTTCGTATATATTAGAAAGTTTTTTAACATCTTCATTTAATACCTGCACTTTTTCTTCCAAATTATTTAATTTTACGCTTTTATTTGCTAAATCATAAATTTCTTTTTGCAATTCAACCGCTACTATCTTTTGATTAGTTTTATGACTTAAAAACAAGGGAATTGGTGCGTTACCAGTGCAAAAATCAATTATTTTAGTTTTTTTATTAACATTTACAAAATTCGCTAGTAAAACTGAGTCTAATGAAAACTTAAACCAATCTGTATTTTGAACGATTTTTAGTTCATTATAATTTAACAAATCATTAATTGTTTCCATCTATATCCACCGAAACTATTATTTCTTCATTATCAGATACCTTAACTTTGTAATTTCCACTTAATACGTTAAGTTCACAAACTCTTCCCTTTTTACCATCTACTTCAACTGATTCACCTAATTTTGGAAAATGTTTTTTATATTCTGTATATGTTTCATCCTCATATCCAAGGCAACATAAAAGTCTACCACATGCTCCGTTTATTTTTGTTGGATTAAGGGCTATTCCTTGATTTTTAGCCATATTTATAGAAACACTATTAAAATTTGTAAGGAAAAGTGAGCAACATAAAGGTCTACCGCATGGGCCTAAGCCTCCTATTTCTTTTGCTTTATCTCTAACACCTATTTGTCTTAACTCTATTCTAGTTTTATATTTTGCTGCTAAAAGTTTTGCAAGTTCCCTAAAGTCAACTCTTTCATCAGCAATAAATTTAAATATAAGTTTTTTTCTATCAAACGTATATGAAGCCTCAAAAAGTTTCATGTCTAATCCTTGTTTATTAACCAATTCCTTTGCATAACTTAATGCTTTAACACCATCTCTTGCATTTTTATTATTATCATTTATATCATCCTTATTTGCTTTCCTTATTACGTCCTTAAGTGGTAAAAATACCTTTTCTTTAGGCATTTGTTCTATATCCGTTACAGCTTGTCCAAATTGCAAGCCTCTTTCTGTTTCAACGATTACATAATCACCATTCTTTAATTTAATATTATTTGGCGAAAAGTAATATATTCTGTTTGCATTTGAAAAATTAATTCCTATTACTTTAATCATCTGATATTTCCCCTATTCCAATTAATAAGTTATCCATAAATAACAATATATTAACATTGTACTCTAATTTTGTTATATTTTCCAAGATAAATGATATTTTTTTTGAAATAGTATCATTGCTTTGCGTTTTTGCAACGCTTTTTACATCATTAACTTCAAAATACAAACATTTTTCTTTTATGTTATAATTTAGCATATCTTTGTAATATAAAAGCATCACTTTTAAAGCACTAGAAAGTAATTCCTTGCTATTATACACGTCTACAATGTTCGTTTTGACAGATGAAAACGCCTTATTGTAATTTCTTTCTAAAGATTTAGTAAAATCAATTATATCGTATATTTGATCTTCCTCTAAATTAGTTAATTCTTTAACAAAATCTATTCCATATTTAGTTCTAACATTATTAGTTTTAATTAACTGACATCTTGATGTTATTGTTTTTATAACACTATCTAAATTAGTTGTTGTAAAGATTGCTACCGCATTGCTGTCAGGTTCCTCTAGAAATTTTAAAATTGCATTCGCTGCCGCTACGTTAAGGGTTTCTGCGTCATTAATTATGTAAACTTCATTTTTTCCTTCAATACTTTCTGTTCTAAAATAATCCCTTAACTCTATTATTAATTCTTTTTTTATTATTCTATTTATTGGCTTAATTATTTTTAATTCGCCATAAGTATTCTCATCTATTCTCTTACATATATTACATTTATTACAATTTTCTTCATAAACATGTGGACAAATAAGTATTTTACTGAGCAAAATAGCATATTCTTCTATTTTTTCCTTATCTTCACCAACTATCATATAGGCTTGTACATTATTGTTCGTTTTTCTTATGTTATTAAATATTTTACTTAAAACCGGTTGATTTTTTATAACTAAATTACTATTCACGTACTCACCTTCTTTTAATAATTCAAGAGCAAAAATACTGCTAATCCAATGATTCCTGGTACATCAAATAAACTTGCAACTACTATTGTTATAACATTTATTGGTATCATTAGATTTAATGATGATAAAAAAGTGTTATAAGCAAACAACAAAATCATTCCGACTATTACTTTTTTTACTACTTTGAATATAAATTTTAACATATTTTCACCTCTAATAGAAAATATGTTTGATATTTTATAATTATGATACTTCGTTTCTGTTTTCAACAGCCATTTCAAGAGTTAAAGCATCTAAGTATTCCATATCTGCTCCCATAGGTACTCCTTGAGCTATTTGAGTTACCTTAACTCCAGAACCCTCTAACAGCTTTGTTATGTATAAAGACGTCGTATTGCCCTCTATTCCAGGTCTTAACGCCAAAATTATTTCATTTATTTTTTCTTTTTTTATTCTTTCAATTAATTTACTAATTGATAAATCTTCAGGATTAATACCATCCATAGGTGATATCAAGCCTCCCAAAACGTGATATTTACATCTGAAAACACCTAATTTTTCAAATATAAATACGTTTTTTTGACTTTCTACTACACAAATTATATCCTTTTGCCTACTTTCGTCATCACAAATTAAACATTTGTTTGCTTCTGACATACATCCACAATTAGGACAAGTAGTAATATTTTTCTTTATATTTTCAATAATATTACTAAATTCTTGCGTTTTTTCTTCATCTAAGTTTAATAAAGAAAAGGCATATCTTTCAGCTGTTTTTGTGCCTACGCCTGGTAATAATTTAAAACAATCAATTAATTCTTGAAAACTCTTTGGATAATTCATTGTTACCTACTCCTGTTTATAGAAGTCCTCCTAAAGCCCCGGCTTGACTTCCTAATTTATCATTTACTTCTTTTTCTATTTGTTTTAAAGCATCATTTGTTGCTATTTTAATCATATCTTCTAATATTTCTAAATCGTCTTTTTCTAATTCATCAGATTTAATTTCAACAGATAATACCTCTCTTTTTCCATTCATTTTAACTTCTACTAATTCTGATTTTCCAGTAAAAGTCATTTCATCTATTTTTTTCTTGCTGTCCATTATATTTTTTTGCATTGATTGTGCTTGTTTCATTAAAGCTTGTAAATTCATTTTAATTTTCCTCCATTTCAATTAATTCATTAAACTCTTCTACTAAGTTTTTATCATTTATTTTTTTTAATTTATCTAGCACTTCAGACTCATCTATAATTTGTAATTCTCCGTTTTTAGTTTTTTCTACAAATTCAGGTCTTACTTTTTTCCAATATTGTTCAGAAATATATACTACTTTGTAGTTTTCGTTATATATTTCATTTAATAATTCTTTACTATTATCATATTCTTTTTCTATTCTAGAAATACTTGATTCTAATGGTAAAGTTATTATTATTCCCTTCTTTGATGCTGCGACAGGAGTTGCATTAACTAACATACCCGCTACCATCTTATATTTTTCATTTATAAGATATTCATTAATATTAGGCCATAAATCTTTTATAAATGTTATATTTTGCTTTGTTGCATTCTTTAAAATATTATTTATCCTAACATTTTTCAATTCTTCTATAACACTATCTATTTTATTTTCTGATTTCAATGTTTCACGTGGAACATCGGCATTTTCTACCTTATTTTCACTTATTTCATTATTATTTTTTCTTTCTTTTATTGATGTTTCACGTGGAACATCAATTTTAATTGGTTCATTATGTAATGTTTCACGTGAAACATTACTTTCTTTATTAAATATCTTATCGATCATTTGAATCATTTGTACTTCGAACGTTAATTCTTTTTGATAACTATTTTTCACCTTAACCAATGTATCGGATAAATAATCTATTAAATCATACAAATCGGTATCAGACAATTTATCAAATATATTTTTATCTTCATCAGGTATTTTATCTATATTAATTTTCTTCTTGTATAGTATGCCTTTCCTAATATAATTAATTATTTTTTCACAAATCAATGCAAAATCTTTTCCGTTTGATGAATAATTAGATATCGTATCAAATATCACATTATATTCTTTTTGCATAATATTTGATAAAAATGTTCTTATTTGTTTAATTGATATATTTCCAGACAATTCTTCTATGTCGTTTGCTGTTATATTATTATTGCAAAATGCTGATGCTTGATCCAATAGTCCTATAGCGTCTCTCATTCCACCCTTAGAATTATTTATTATTTCTTCAATTGCACCATCATCTATGGTTATATTTTCTTTTGAAATAATATTTTCAAGACATTGTTTCATTTTATCATGCGATATACTTTTAAAATCAAATCTTTGACATCTAGAAATTATGGTAGCTGGAATCTTTTGCGGTTCTGTCGTAGCTAATATAAATATTATATATTCCGGTGGTTCTTCTAATGTTTTTAATAACGCATTAAATGCACCAATTGAAAGCATATGAACTTCATCGATTATATATACTTTATATTTTGACATAGACGGAACTAGACTAACCTTATTTTTTATTTCTCTTATCTCATCTACACCATTATTTGATGCAGCATCTATTTCAATTATATCGGGATTACTGTTGTTATTAAATGATTTGCAATTTTCACATTCATTACAAGCATCTCCATCTTTATTATTTAAACAGTTAATAGCTTTTGCAAACAATTTTGCGCTACTCGTTTTACCAGTTCCTCTAGGCCCTGTAAATAAGTACGCATGACTTAATTTATCATTTTTAATAACATTTTTTAATGTTTTTACTATTACATCTTGTCCATATACTAATTCAAACGTTTTAGGTCTATATTTTCTATATAATGTTTGATATGCCATACAACCACCTCTGTTATATATTATAACATTTTAAGTTATGTTTTTAAACTAAAAAAGCAATGTTTCACGTGGAACATTGCTTATCTTTTACTTTTAAAAAATGATTGTAATAGTTCTAAAATCACTTGTTTAGATTCAGTTTCTTCATAAATATATTTTTCTTTGTTTTTTATTATTTCCTTATCTCTTTTAAGCAAATAATGTACTTTTTTTATTCTACTTAATTCTATTGCTGCAGTACACATCATACAAGGTTCTAATGTTACATACATTTCGCAATTATTTAATCTCCAGTTTTTTATTTTTTTAGATGCCTTTTTAATAGCTAAGATTTCTGCATGCATAGTTGCATTTCTATCTTTTTCAACTCTATTATATGCCTTTGAAAGTATCTTGCCGTCTTTTACTACAATTGCACCAACTGGTACTTCTCCTTTTTTGTAGGCTTTTTTAGCTAATTTTATTATTTCTTCATAATATTTTCCCTGCATATGATATTTAATACTATGTTTCACGTGGAACATTGCCCTTTCATTTTATTTTTATATACCTATGTTTCACGTGGAACATTGCCCTTTCATTTTATTTTTATATACCTATGTTTCACGTGGAACATTATTTTGTGTAAAATAAAAGCACACACAGAAAGAGGTTATTAAGGCTGCTATCTCTCGATCCTGACCTGGTTCTAACATTCCTGTTGTGCAATATTATTTTATTATATTATTTAAATTTTAGCAAGTTTATTTTGATATTTATTTTATATACCTATGTTTCACGTGGAACATCAATAAAAAAGAGACTATTCACTAGCCTCTTTTGTTTCTTTTTCTGAAGTATCATTTGATGTTGCTTCATTTTCATTGGTGTTTTCTTCATCTTTTTCAACTACTGATACAGTTGCAACTTTTTGACCTTCTCTTAAATTCATTAATCTAACACCCTGTGTTACTCTACTCATTCTTGATACTTTATCAGCTGAGATTCTAATAACAATACCTTGGTCAGTAATAATCATTAAGTCTTTATCGTCAGTTACAGTCTTAAATGCTACTATTGTACCATTTTTATCAGTAATATTTAATGTTTTAACACCTTTACTTCCACGGTGGGTTAATCTATATTCATTTACATCTGTTCTTTTTCCGT
The DNA here is from genome assembly GCA_934141615.1 of uncultured Bacilli bacterium. GTDB lineage: Bacteria > Bacillota_I > Bacilli_A > RF39 > UBA660 > Aphodocola. The sequence continues at coordinate 2,622 of CAKPCM010000009.1, read as the reverse complement.
ATCCTTTTTCAGTAACAACTAATATATCTTGACCTTCCTTAGCTATTTCTGAACCAACACAGAAACAATCGTTAGATAATTCAATACCTTTAACTCCACTTGCGGTTCTTCCCATAACTCTTATTTCGTTTTCATTAAATCTTATCATTCTACCATTATTTGATGCTATTACTACATCATCATTACCATTAGTAAAGTGAACAGATAATACTTCATCGTTTTCTTTTAGAGTTATTGCAATCTTACCATTTTTTCTAATATTTTCGAATTCACTAACATCTGTACGTTTTATCAATCCGTTTTTTGTTGTAATTACTAAATATTTATTTTCTTCATCTCCATTATCCAATAAGATATTATTTATTTTTTCATCTTTTTCTATTGGTAATAGATTAATTATTGGTAATCCTTTTGAATGTCTTGAAAATTCCGGTATTTCATAACCTTTAATTCTATAAACCTTACCCTTATTAGTAAAGAATAATACATGATTATGAGTAGTTCCTGACTTAAGTATTTCAACAAAATCCTCATCATTTGTAGACATACCTTTAATTCCTACTCCACCTTTATTTTGAAGCTTATAAGTATCTGTTGGCATTCTCTTGATATATCCCTTATGAGTTAATGCAACAACTATATCTTCAACAGGAATTAACGATTCATCTTCAATATAATCAATAGCTGTCATATCAATAGAAGTTTTTCTTTCATCACCAAATTTGTTTTTAACTTCAAGTAATTCTTTTCTTACAACTGCTAAAACATTTGCATCACTTGATAATATTGTTTTTAATTCTTCGATTAATTTTAACAAATCTTGTAATTCTGCTTCGATTTTACTTCTTTCTAATCCTGTTAATCTACGAAGTTTTAATTCTAGAATATTATCGGCTTGAACTTGTGAAAAACCAAATCTACTTATTAATTTTTCTTTAGCTACTACATCACTTTCAGCTTCTTTAATGATTTTAATAACTTCATCGATATTATCTAGAGCTATTTTATAACCTTCTAATATATGAACCCTGTTTTCTGCCTTTTTAAGATCAAATCTAGTTCTTCTTATAATTACTTCTTTTTGATAATCTATATATTTTGAAATTATGTCTCTTAATCCTAATGTTTTTGGAGTTCCATTATCTAACATTAAGAAAATAATACCAAAGTTTGATTGAAAAGCAGTATGTTTATATAAATTATTTAATACAACTTGTGGGTTTGCATCTTTCTTTAGTGTAATTGTTATTTTTACACCATCTTTAAGGTCAGTATGATAATCAGATATACCATCTAAAACCTTATTGTGTACTAAATCCGCAACTTTATTTTTAAGTTCTTGGGTATTTACGCCATAAGGAACTTCATCAACAATTATATAATTACGACCATTTTTTTCTTCTATTCTTGCCTTACTTCTTATGGTAATTGAACCACGACCAGTTTCATATGCTTGTTTTATTCCTTTATTTCCAAGGATTATACCTCCAGTTGGAAAATCAGGACCTTTAATATATTGCATCAATCCTAATGTATCTATTTCAGGATTATCAATGTAAGCAACACAACCATCTATAACTTCTGATAAATTATGTGGTGGAATATTTGTTGCCATACCAACTGCTATTCCCATCGTTCCGTTTACTAATATATTAGGAAATCTTGAAGGTAAAATGGCTGGTTCTTTTTCAGATTCATCAAAGTTTGGCACAAAATCTACCGTATCTTTATTGATATCTCTTAATAATTCTAATGATATTTTTGATAATCTAGATTCTGTATAACGCATTGCTGCTGCCCCATATCCTTCTATGTTACCAAAGTTTCCGTGTCCATCAACCAACATATAACGATATGAAAAGTCTTGAGCCATACGTACCATTGCTTCATATATTGAAGAATCACCATGTGGATGGTATTTACCCATTACATCACCGACGATTCTCGCCGATTTTTTATGTGGTTTATCAGGTGTATATCCAGATTCATACATAGAATATAAAATTCTTCTATGAACAGGTTTTAAACCATCTCTTAAATCTGGTAGGGCACGTGATACTATTACACTCATTGAATATTCCAAAAAGGAAGTTTTTACTTCATCAACTATGTTATTATGTTCCAATCTATCTCTACTATGATCCATTTTATTTCACCTCCTTAGACATCCAAATTTTCTACGTATACAGCGTTTTCTTCAATAAACTTACGTCTAGGTTCTACTTCTTCACCCATCAATTTATTAAATACTTCATCTGCTGCCATAGCATCTTCAACAGTTATTTTTCTTAATACACGTGTATTTATATCCATTGTTGTTTCGTTTAATTCTTCAGCGTCCATTTCACCTAAACCTTTCATACGCATCATGTCATACTTTGTATTTGGGTTTAGGGTTGCCAAATATGCATCTCTTTCCTCTTCATTTAACACATATTTAATTGTTTTACCGTGTTTTATGCAGAAAAGAGGTGGCTGAGCGGCATATACGTGTCCTGCTTCAACAATTGGTCTAAAAAATCTATAAAATAATGTTAATAATAATACTCTAATATGTGATCCATCAACATCGGCATCGGTCATTATTATTATTTTATCGTACCTTAGTTTGCTAAGGTTAAA